>JACQDU010000496.1 GCA_016200955.1 bacterium | reverse complement strand
CGTCCTGCCGCCGCGGCGCTCGGGAAGGAGATGCCCACGCGCCGTGAAGATCAAGATGAGCAAGTGGCCGCGAAAACGACCGGGCTCGAAAACCGTTGCGACGTCGCGTTCTGGGCGTTAGCCATCTGGCATTGCTGCTAGACGCTGCTGGACGAGGACGTCGAATGTCCCCCTGGGGCCTCGAGCGGGACATCCCTTTGAGGAGTGCTCGGCGGATATCCCGTTGAGGGCGGCTCAGGGGACCCCCTGTGGCGCGCGCTCGCCCGGGCCTTCGCGGTCGGTGGCCTCGCGAGCCCAGCCCTGCTGCGGCTTCGAGGGGCAGTGCCGCCAAGCTGACAGCGATACTGTCAAACTGCCGTCTTCGGACGGGAAGACCGGGCGGCGCCGCTACGGATCGCCGCTCGGAGCGCGCGCTCGCATGAGAGCGGGCAGCTCCTCGAGCGAGCGGAGGACGCGATCCGCGCCCTCCGGCGCACGCGCGCCCTCGCGCACGATGACCCACGCATGAGCGCCGGCCGCCCTGGCCGCCGCGACATCGACGCCCGCGTCTCCGACGAACGCGAGCTCTCGCGGCGGGACTCCGAGCGCGCGCGCCACGTCCACGACGACGCCCGGGTGAGGTTTGGGCGGGTATCGGTCCCCGGCTCCCAGGACCGCACGGAAAGGGCGCGCGAGCCCGAATCGGGTCAGGAGCTCGAGCGCGGCGGGCGCTGGCTTGTTCGTCGCGACCGCGAGCGGCACCCCGTCCCTCGCGAGCGCCTCGAGCGCGGGCGCCACGTCCTCGAAGGGCCGCACGACGCGCGAGGCGACCTCGGGGAACCGCTCCCGGTAGCGCTTGGCGACGGCGGGGCCGAGGTCGCTGCCCGCGGCGATCCGCGCGATCTCCTCGAACGCCCGGCCCTCGTGCGCCCGAGCGTCCTCGAAGCGCCACGCCCTCGCCCGCTCCTCGCCCGCCACGTCGCGCAGCGCGAGGACCGTCGCCTCGTAGATCGCGTCGAACGAGTCGAGTAGCGTCCCGTCGAGGTCGAACGCGACCGCGGTCGGCGGCGCCTTCTCTCTCATGCCAGGATCTTAATGCAAGAAGGCAGGCTCAGGAGGAGAAAGCCTCTCCCAGGAAGCCCGAGACGGCTTCCGCGAGGGCGGGGGCGACGAAGGTCGCCCCGCGCAGCGCGGACGCCGAGGGCCCGGCGCCTCCCTGGGCCCCGAAGTCGTGCCCGGCTCCCGTGACGAGGACGAGCCGCGCCCGCCGGCCGGCCTCGGGGTGCCGGAAGTAAGCGCTCCGCGACTCGTCCGGGCTCACGACCTCGTCGGCGGTCCCGTGGACCCAGAGGACGTTCGGGACGGAGCGCGCCGCGGTTCGGGCAGAGTCGAGCTCGTCCGCGCGCGACTTCCATTCGAGGTAGAGCGAGCCGTCGACCTCGCGCACGGTGCCGACCAAGCGGTCTTCCAGGCGCGCGGTCTTCTGGCGCGACCAGGCGATCCTCGCGGCCTCCGGGAAGAAAGCGCCCGGCGACCGCGGAGCCGCGATCAGCACCGCGGCTCGCAACCGCGCGTCGCGCGCGGCGCACGAGGCGGCCACGACGCCCCCGAGGCCGTGTCCCACGATGGCCAGCTGGCGAATGTCCACGGTCCCCGCGGCGACCATGCGCTCGAACAGCGCCGTCACGGCGCGGCCCGCCTCGGCCTCGCGCTCGCGCAGGGTGCGGCCGAGGAAACGATCGCCCCTTCCGCTCGGGGCGGCGGTGATCGCGACCAGGCCCTTGTCCGCGAGGCGCGCTCCCAGGGCGGAGATCAGGCCGGCTCTCTCCTGGAAGATGTCTCCCACGAGCACGACGCCCGGCGCGCGTTCAGCGCTCGCCGAAGGCGGTGATGCCGTCGTGTCCTCGGGCAAGAAGATCTCGCCCGCTTCTCCCTCGACTCCGGGGAAAGACCAGGTGCTCGGGTTCATGCTCCCCTCCTGGGCTCAATCTAGATCCGGCGTCCGACAGGTAGATGGCTCGACCGAGCCCGGGAATTCAGCACTCGCAGCGGGCGAACGCGGTGGTGAAACACCTCGACTGCGCCGAAGGCCTGCTGAATGCAACGGGGGACGCGCGGCGGCTACTTTTCTTCGACCCAGGCGTCCCCGTCGAGGTGGAAGCTCCGCGTGTAGCTCTCGTCGTCCGCGGGAGCGACCTTGCGCGAGACCCGGCCGTCCTTCCAGTCCCACTTCTCGTCCCACTTCTCGTTCCGGTTCAGGTCGACCTTCGCGTGATTCCAGCTCCCGGAGCCGTTCTCGGCCGTCACGTTGACCTTCGGCCCCGACTTCCCGAGAGCGTCCTTGATCTTGTCTCCCGTGGCCGGCTTCCCGAAGAACGCGACGATCTTCCTGTCGAAATCCCTGAGAGGAATCCGCTTCGCGGCCTGCACGGGCTGCGTCGCCGGCCGCTCCGTCGCGGGCTCCGGCGGCTCGGGAGCGTCCCGGTGAGAGGCTCCCTTCTCTCGCCGCTCCCAGGAGTCGCCCTCGAGCGTCCAGACCTCGTCGAACACGCCGTCACAGTGCGTGGAGACGAGGCGCTTCGTGACGGTGCCGTCCGCGAGCTCCCACTTCTCGTCCACGGCGTCCTTCCGGTGGCGGTCGAAGCCGATCTTGACTCGCGTGGGCAAGGTCGCGGGAGCGTCGGTGTAGACGGAGATCTTCCACGCCTCGTCGGGAAAGAGGTCCTTCACGCGCGCCGTGCCCTGGGGCTTCGCGACGGCCGCGATGATCTTCCTGTCGAGCGAACGGAGCGTGCCTTCGTCGCGAGAGCCCGTATCCGGCGTCGTGGAAGTCGTCGCTGGAGGATGCGTCTCGACGACGAGCGGCGGCGTGCTCGTCCCCAGGCCGACGCCGCGAGCTCTCTCGTCCTCCTCGCGCTGCTTCTGGATATCGGCGTGGACCCTGGCTCTTTCGTCGGCCTTCTCTCGCTCGTTCTCCTCGCGGAGGCGCTGATAGGAGACGCCGGCCGCGATGCCGGAGAGGAGGAGCCCTCCCACCACCAGGAGAACGATCGCCCGGAACGTGCGATACCTCATTGGTCGCCCTCCGACACCGTGACGCCCTGCGAGCGCGGCATCATGCCTCGCTCGATCGGGACCGTGCAGGAACAGTAAGAGTAGCCGCACGCGAACGGTTCGTCTCGCAGGCGGAAGGAACCGTCGAGGACGTTCCCGAGCCGCTCGCGCTTCTGCCGCCTCGCGGGATAGCAGCGGAAGGCGTTCCCGAGGTCGTCGAGGATGAAGTAACGGGAGCCCGCCCAGCACGGGAGCCCCTGGAACGACGCCGCGACCTCTCCCGTCCCGTTGTGGCCGCCGAGCGCGAGGAGGCGCTCCTTCTCCTCCTCCGAGTAGTCGATCACGCGGCTCGCCTGCTTCTCCGGCTGGATCTTGAACGCCAGACCGCGCTCGGCGTGGCGAGCGGCGATCTCGGGGAGCCGCGGCAGAAAAGCTCGCGTGGCGACGCACGTCGCGTTCCAGCTCGCTCCCTCGGGGAACCGCCCTTTCAGCCACGCCGCTTTCTCGAGCCACGCATCGAGGTCGCTCACGTACTCGAGGTGGAGCGAGGCGGAGAAGACGCGGAGAGAAGGCCCGGCGGCCTCGAGGAAAGCCTCGAGCTTCGCTCGATCGGCCGAGAAGTTCGTCACGACCGAGACGTTGTGCCCCGCGCGAGCGATCCCTCGCACGACGTCCTCGAGCCTCGGGTGGACGAAGGGCTCTCCTCCCGAGAGCTTGATCTCGAAGCGGCCCGGGAGCGTCGCGAAGAACTCGATGTAAGAATCGACGTCCCTGGCCCAGCGCCCTCTGTCGTCCTTGAAGCGCTGCGTGCAATAGCTGCAGCGGTAATTGCACGTCGTGTTCATGTTCCAGCTCACGGCTCCCTCGAGCGGGCGAGGAGTCGCGAGCGGAGAGAGAGGCGCGCTCATGCGTCCTCCTCCTCTCTCCCGATCGAGACGAGGCCGGGAGCCTCGATCATGCCTCGGTTCGCGGGCACCGTGCAGGGGCAGATCTCGTAAGGGCAGCGAGAGGGCGCTCGCTCGAGGCGGAACGTGCCGTCGAGGACGTTCCCGAGGTATCCCTCGTCCGCGCGCTTGGCCGTGCGGCACGAGTAGGCGTCGCCCGTCTGCGAGAGCACGAAGTACTCGACGCCGCTCCAGCAGAGCGAGCCCTTGTAGCTCGGCGCCGTGTTCGCCTCGCGCGGCGTCGGGCGGTCTCCCAGCAATTCGCGCAGGAGAGCCCGCTCGCCCTCGGCGTAGCTCGCGATCCCGTGCTTCGTCTTCATGAGCTGGGGGAACCAGCGGATCCCGGCTGCCCTCACGCGGTCGCGCGAGCGCCGGACTCGCTCGAGCGTCCCCGGCACGAGCACCTGGTTCACGACGAGCGCCGTCCGGGGAGCGAGCCAGCCCTTGAACGTGATCGCTTTCTCGAGGAAAGCGTCCTCGTCCGTGAACTCGAGGTGGAGCGAGGTCGAGACGACGGCGAGCTTCTCTCCCAGGAAGGACACGAACCGCTCGAGCACCGCGAGCGGAGCCGAGAAGTTCGTGAGGACCGAGACCCGGTGCCTCGTCCGCGCGAGGCCCGGCACGACCTCGTCGAGGAAGACCTTCGTCGCGAACGGCTCGCCGCCGCTCATCTTGATCTCCCAGGTGCCGGGCAGGTCTTCCTGGAAGAAACGCACGAAGCGGAGGACCGTCGCGATCGTGGGCGCTCCCGTGCGGAAGGCGGGCGACTGGATGCAGTAGCTGCAGTCGTAGTTGCAGATCCCGTTCGTCTGCCACTCGACCGTCGGGGTGCGCCTCCTCGCGCCCGGGAGCGCTCGTCTCACGTGGAATCGCGCGCGATCGAGGAAGGTCATGGGAGAGAGCCTCGCCCGATGAGCGCGAGGCGCCGCTCTCGGCCGACGCGGGCGTCGAGCTTCTTCGCGATCTTCCGGTTCTCGACCCACTTCCCGCACCGCTCGCAGCCCGAGAGGTACTCGCCGCGCCGCAGGCGCTCGCGGAGACACTGCCACGCGCTCCCGGTCCAGAGGTCGCGGAAGCGCGTCCTCTCGTCGAGCTTCCCCACGACGACGTTGGTGTTGCAGCAGTAGAGAACGGTCCCGTCCACGAGGACGCGGGCGTAGAAGAAGCCCATGAAGCAGCCGTTCTCCTCGATCGGCGCGGTGCGCGTGCCCTCGTCCTCGGAGCGGACCTGATCGAGGAAAGCTCCCGCGTTCGTCTCGAGCTCGAGCTCGTCCGCGAGCGCGCTCGCTCGCGGGAGGAGCTCGTCCCGGATCCGCGCGCGGTCCTCTCGCGTGACCGAGACCGCCTCGGTCCCGAGAGCCGTGCTCGCCAGCTTCCAGTTGAGCCGCTTCGCTCCGAGCTCGTGCGCGAGCTCGACCATGCGCGGGAGGTCGAGGTTCGCACGATCGACGACCTGCACGTGCTTCGCGCGGAGGCCGAGGTCACGGAGACGCGCGAGCTTCTCTCGCACCACGTTCCAGTCGCGCGGCCCGAGGTTGGGGTGGAACTCGAGGTAGCTCCGCTCGTCCGAGCCGTTCACGCTCGCGAGGAGGTCGTCGAGCCCGAGCGCGACGACGCGGTCGGGGTCGAGGAGGAGCACGTTCGAGATGAAGGTCACGTGGAGCCCGCGCGACTTCGCGTGCTCGAGCATCGCGTAGGCGTCCGGGTTCACGAACGGCTCGCCCTGACCGGAGATGATGAGAGCCTCGGCTCCCAGCTCGGCGGCGTCGTCCACGAGCCTCTTGAAGTCCTCGAGGACCTTCTTCTCCTTCTTCCAGGCGAGATCGCGTGGATTCGTGAGGAAAGGCGAGTGGTCCCAGCAAGTCACGCAGTTCGTGTTGCAGCCGTTCGCGATATCGACGTGGACGGTCTCGGGGCCCGTGAGCGGGCGGCCTTCGAGGAGCCCCTTGTAGCGGAGCTTCGCTCTCTCGCGGGACGAGTCGTCGCCGATCTCGCTCACGCGGGCTCGCCTTCCTTCCCCGGGAGCGAGAGGGCCTCGCTCGCGCGCTCGAGGACGACGGTCGCGCCCGCTCCCGGGTCCTCGTCCGCCGCCGCGAGAGCGGCCTGCCGGGCCAGGACGAGCCCGTCCTTTCTTCCCCGGGCGGAGACGGCGACCGCGCGGAGAGCGAGCTCGAGCTTGAGCGCCGAGACCTCGCCGTCTTCCTGCGGCAGGACCTCCATGAGAGCGCGGGCGGCCGCGACCCCGTGCTCGGCCGCCGCCTCGAGGAGAGCGCACGCCGCTTTCGCGACCTCGCTCGGCCGCGCGAGCGCTCCCTTCGCGCGCCGCGCGACGGCCCGGACGAGGAGCGCGAGGTTCGCCTCGAGCGCAAGCCCGAGAGCCCGCGCCCGCTCGAGCACGAGAGCGGTCGCTCGCGCCAGGTCGCGCG
>JACQDU010000495.1 GCA_016200955.1 bacterium | reverse complement strand
GCCGCTCGTCCTGATCCACGGCCACGGTGGAGATCCCGCGAACTGGGATCCCTTCATGGACCGCTACGGTCCCGGGCGCGCCGTCGTCCGCGAGATCTACGCCGCCGAAGCGGACGCTCTCAAGCCCGGCGATCTCCCCCGGGCCTGCGTCGTCGCCGCCGGCTACTACAAGGACACGAAGACCGGAATGAAGTACGACCTCGACGCGAACGGGCGCGGCCAGGGCTCGATCGGGGGCTGCCCCGTCGAGCGCACCGACGGCAACGCGTCCAAGTATCCGATCAGCTACGCCGCGCGGATCGCTCGCGTCGTGGACGGCGTGCGCCGGGCGAGCGGGAGCGACCGCGTCGACCTCGCGCTCCACTCCATGGGGAACGTCGTGGGCCGTGCCTACACGCGCTGGCTCTCGCAGGGCGCCGCGGACGGGAAGAGCAAGGTGAGACGCCTCTTCCAGGTCGTCGGCCCGAACCGCGGGATCGACGCCCTCGAGGCGACGATCGATGGCCTCGAGCGCGACGGCGTCGAGGACTTCATGAAGCAAGGCGAGATCGCCGAGATGTGCATCGAGTACAAGGCATGGAAGGGCGCCTCCTACATGGAGCGCCTGAACGACCACTGGGACGAGTTCTGCACCGCGGCCGACGTCCGCTACGCGGGGCTCTCGGCGACGGGAGCTTTCGGCAACCAGGTCGATCCGGACGCCGCGAGCCAGAAGCCGGGGCCCTCGATCCTCGGGATTCACCTGGGCGGGCCGCTCGAGCACATCGTGAACGGGATCATGCACCTGAATTCGAAGACCGCCCCCGAGGTCGCCGGCTTCATCAACGTCTTCGCTCCGCGCGCGTTCGACGAGATCCAGGAAGCCCTGAGCGCGAGCGACGGGACCGTCCGTCTCTCCTCCTCGCGGCTCGACACGACCCCTTTCCTGCAAGCCGAGGCGTGGATGACCTTCGAGGGCCGTCACGGGAGCAACTGGAACCCGGAGCAGGGCGCTCACAGTTCGACCTTCTGCGCCGAGCTGGCGCGGGAGTTCCTCCAGGACGGGCTCTCCCCGGGAGCGAAGATCGACTTCATGGACGTGAAGGTCGTGACCGCCGAGGGCAAGGCGAGCTGGATCGCTCTCGAGACGAGCGTCTCCGGCGCCCCGCTCGTCTCCGGGCAGCTCGTCGAGGAGACGCTCGACGCTCACGGGAAGCCCACGGGGCCCGCGATGAGCTTCGGCTTCCCCGTCCCTCTGGGCGACCAGCGCGTCCTCTTCCAGCCTGGAAAGGGCGGCGGGATCCGCCGCTACCGGCTCATGCTCTACGGTCTCCACGGCCCTGCGGGCCTGAAGGACGGCGTGATCTTCCAGCTCCAGGACGGCGCCAGCGAGAGCCAGCCCAGGACGGCGCTCGACGCGACCTCTCAGCCCGGCTCCCGGGGAGCAGTCGTGCACGCGACGGCGACGGCGGACGTGCCCGCGGACGAGCCGACGCTCGGCTTCTCCTTCCGGCTCGACGGCGGCGACTGGACTCCGTGGGACGGGAAGGCGACCTTCGACACGCCTCCTCTCGCTCCGGGCGAGCACAGGCTCGAGGCGCGCGCGGCTCACGCGAAGAACGCGAACGGCGTCCTCGTGAACGATCCCAAGGGAGCCGCGCTCGGCCTCCTCGTGGACGAGCAGGGCGGCGTCACGGTCCGGCACTGAGCGCTGCCTCGCCGGTCGCGTTTGCGCTGCGTGGGGCGACTCTCGTCGCCCCCGCCTCCTGGTAGCCTAAGCGGCCCTCTCCCGGATCGTTGAGAGCGCGTTTCCGGTTTTCGGGGCGAGCTCCATAGAGTCTCCGGGAGGCGAGCGAGTGTCTCGCGCCATGACGGAGCTCGAAAGCGGCGCGCCGCCTCTCGCCGCCGACAAGGACGAGCGCGCTCTCCTCGTGCTCGCTCGCGGCGACGAGAGCGAGAGGGAGCGTGCGCTCCAGGGGCTCCACGCGCTCTACAAGGACGAGGTCTTCGCGTTCTCGAAGAAGCTCGTCCGGGACCCTGCGCTCGCCGAGGACGTGCTCCAGGAGAGCTTCCTCTCGCTCTACGCGAGCTTCGACCGCTACGACCCGGAGCGGCCGTTCCGGCCCTGGTTGTTCCAGATCGTCCGGAACGCCGCGTTCGGCGCGCTCCGCGCGCGACGGAAGAACGAGAAGCTCGCGGCCGGCGCGGAGGCGAAGGAGCCCTCGCGGGAGGGCGTGCTCCCGGGAGTCTCCGCGCTCGAGATGATCGAGCGCACGCAGGCCGCTCTCGACCGGCTGCCGGAGGAGACGCGGGCGCTCCTCCTCCAGCGACACGGGCTCGGCATGAACCTCGCGCAGGTCGCCGAGTCGTTCTCGGTGACCGAGCGCACCGTGAGGAACCGGCTCCGCACCGCCGCGGACCAGTTCGCTCGAGCGCTGTTCTCGAAGGTCCCGGAAGAAGGAGAGGCACCATGAGCTCCGATTGCTCCGAGATCGCTTCTCTCGTGGCCTCCCGCTCGCTCGGCGTGCTCGACGAGGGCGAGCGAGACGCGCTCGAGCGGCATCTCGGCGACTGTGCTTCCTGCGGAAGCCTCGCGCCGGCCTTCGAGAAGTCGCTCTCGCTCGGCGCGGAGAGGGCTCCCGCGGACTCCTGGGAGAAGATCCGCTCGGGCCTCGCTTCTCTCTCGACGAAGCGAGAGGAGGACGACGCGCCGCTCGTCCGTCTCTCTTGCACCTATTGCCACGGAGAGCTCGTCCGCTCGAGCGCCGTTTACTGCGCGGCGTGCCTCGCTCCCTGCCACGAGCCGTGCTTCTTCGAGCACGGCCGCTGCGCCGCTCCCGGGTGCTCGGAGACGCGGATCGTGCGCGCCTGCGTGCCCGCCCCGCTCGTCCCGGCGATGCCTCGTGTGGACCGACCCTCTCGCGCGAAGCGTCTGGCCCCGATCCTCGTGATCGGGCTCGGGCTCGGATCCGCGGCGCTCGTGGCCGAGCTGATCCGCTCCATGGAGGTTGCCTCGCAGGCCGACCGCGACCGGCTCGAAGCCGAGCTCACCGCCCGCGCGGAGCGCGATCTCAAGAAGAAGCTCGCCGATCTCCTCGAGGCCGGGCGTGCGAAGCTCGCGAAGGGCGATCTCGACGGCGCGCTCGACGACTTCACGCAAGCTCTCGGCCTCGATCCACGGAACGCGCTCACGCTCGCGAGCCGCGGCGAGACTTACCGGCGGAAGGGCATGGTCGACGAGGCGCTCGACGACCTCGTGCGAGCGACGGCGCTCGATGCGAGCTCGGCGGCGGCCTGGCTCTCTCTCGGCTCGGCGAGACAGGACCGGCAGGACTACGAGGGCTCGATCGAAGCCTCCACGCGAGCGATCGAGCTCGACCCGACCCTCGTCGCCGCCTGGATCCGCCGCGGGGCCGCTCGCGCTCTCAGGGGAGATCCGGCCGCCCAGAACGACCTGACGCGGGCGATCCAGCTCGATCCGACCGACGCCACGGCGTGGAGCCATCGCGCTTACATCACGTTCTTCACGGGCGACCCCCAGAACGCCCAGGACGACGCGGAGAAGGCCCTCGAGCTCGATCCCGGGAACGCGCTCGCCCGCGTCGTGAGAGCGCTCTTCGCACAGAAGAGAGGCGACTTCGACGGCGCGGAACGCCTCTGCTCGATGGCGATCGAGCTCGACCCACGCCTCTATCCCGCGTGGTTCGTGCGCGCGAGCGCGCGACAGGCGAAGAAGGACCTCGACGGCGCGATCGCCGACTACTCGCGTCTCATCGAGCTTCGTCCGAGCGTCTCGCACCTCTGGATCCACCGCGCCCTCGTCCGGCGGGAGAAGGGCGACTCCCCGAGCGCGATCGCAGACCTCACGCGCGCTCTCGCGCTCATGGCGAAGACGACGACCGATGCCCGCGCGCTGCTCGAGAAGGACCGGCTCGCAGCGGCGATCAAGGCCCTCGAGCGGGGAGACCCGGTCGAGACGCCGCTCAAGAAAGACGACGACCTGAAGGGCCTGATCGAGATCGAGCCCGCTCCCGGGCCGGGTCGAGATCGCCAGCACTGACTTTCGGCGACGCCGGGCGCGCGGGCGTCCGTCTCTCGGGCATCATGAGGGGCATGCTCGAGCTCGACGGGTCCACGGGAGAGGGCGGAGGGCAGATCCTCCGCTCGGCGCTCGCGCTCTCTCTCGTGACGGGGACGCCGTTTTCGATCGAGAAGATCCGCGCGGGCCGCGACGTGCCGGGCCTGAGGCCCCAGCACCGCGCGGCCGTCCGGGCGGCCGCTCGCGTCGGGAACGCTCACGTCGAGGGAGACGCCGTGGGCTCGCAGCGGCTCGTCTTCACGCCGCAGGGGATCACGGGCGGCCATCACTCCTTCCGCGTCGGCACCGCCGGGAGCGCGACGCTCGTCTTCCAGACCGTTCTCCCGGCTCTGCTCAAGGCGAGCGAGCCTTCGTCGCTCTTCTTCGATGGCGGAACGCACAACCCCTTCGCGCCTCCCTTCGACTTCATCGAGCGAGCCTTCCTTCCTCTCCTCGCTCGCATGGGAGCACGGGTCTCGCTCGAGCTCGAACGGCCGGGCTTCTACCCGGCGGGCGGAGGGAGCTTCACCGCGAGGACCGAGCCGTCGCCGCTCTCTCCCATCGAGGTCCTCGAGCGCGGAGAGCTCCGGTCGAAGCACGTCGTCGCCGCGGTCTCGCGTCTCCCCCTCGACATCGTCGAGCGCGAGCTCGACACGATCGGTCGGGCGCTGCGGTGGGATCGCTCGTGCTTCGAGCGCGTCGCGATCCCGAACGCGCGCGGGCCGGGGAACTACATCGCGATCGACATCGCGTGCGAGCACGTGACCGAGGTCGTGACCGCGATCGGCGAGCGCGGGATCCGCGCCGAGGAGGTTGCCCGGAGAGCCGTCCTGGAAGTCCGCGAGTACCTCGACTCGGGCGCTCCCGTGGGGAAGCACCTCGCCGATCAACTCGTGCTGCTCCTGGCGCTCGCGGGAGGGGGCTCGTTCCGGACGGGGGCTCCGACGCCGCACACGACGACGCAGATCGAGGTGCTCTCGAAGTTCCTCCCCGTGAGCGTGCGAGCGGAACAGCTCTCGGAAAAGGTTTGGCAGCTCTCCTTGGAGCGCCGGTAAGCTCTGCGCGTGAACCGGCGAGCGGACCGAGCCGCGGTGCACGTCCGCCGTTGTTCAGCTCCGCCGACCCGGACACCCCGCGTTGCAAGGAGGAGATTCTCATTGTTTCCGAGAAGCCGGGCGCTCCAGGCGACCGCCGTCCTCCTCGTGCTCCTCGCGGGCCTCGTCTTGCGTGCGCGCGGGATCGAGGACGGGCTCTGGCTCGACGAGATCGGAACGGCCTGGGCCGCGCGAGGGACCGCGGCCGACGTGGTGCGACACGTCGAAGCCGTGCAGGGGCAGAGCCCGCTCCCTTACCTGATCGTGCGCGCGACGACGGCCGCTCTCTGGGAGTCGGAGGTCGCGCTGCGCTTGCCGTCCCTC
>JACQDU010000519.1 GCA_016200955.1 bacterium | reverse complement strand
TCCGGGATGAGCGTGACCTTCTCCTGGTGCACGTCGCGCGAGGGAGGCTGCTTGCCGCCCGCGACCCAGAGAGTGAGCTGGCTCTCGTTCTCGCGCTCCTTCTTGTCCTTCACGGAGGCGGTCACCTTGTAGGTGCCGCCCTCCTTCGTCGTGAAGGTCGCGCGCACGGGGTCCTTCGCCGAATCGAGGCTGGCTTCCTGGACGTCTTCCTCCTTCTGCTGGTAGCTCCCGTTCTCGAAGACCCAGTCGAGCCGCGCGCAGCGGAGCGCGATCTTCGTGCCCAGGGCGAGCTTCCCGTCCACGTCGCACGCGATCGCGTCCACGACGAGCGGCTCGCCCTTCTGGACGAACGTCCTCGGGCTCTTCAAGCCCACGTACAGCTCGGACGGATGCACGAGGAAGCTCGCGCTCGCCGCCCAGGCCTGGCGGTTCACGTCCATGACCGTCGCGTACGCCGTCACGCTCACTGGCCGCGGCTTCGCCATGTGCTCGAAGGCGATCTGGATCTTGTGCTTCCCGGAGGAGTCGGTCCGGCCCTGGAAGACGGCGCCGGTCGCGCCCTCGAAGTCGCCGCCCCAGTACTCCCACCAGGGACGCCATGTCCCGAAGGTGAAGTCGCCCTGGTTCGGCGGCGAGAACGAGCCGGCCTGGGCGCTCACGTTCCACGTGACCTCGGCTCCGGGGAGGCCGCCTCCCGCGTAGTAGCTCGCGGAGACGGTCGCCGTCCCGCTCCCGCCGACCATGTGCGGGCCCTCGCTCGCCTGGGCGGTCACCTCGAACTCGGGGCGGCGGAACTCCTGGACCTCGAAGTTGTGGAAGTGCTGGCTCCCCGGCGCTCCGCCGTCCGCCGTGAGCTGGAGGTTCGTCCAGCCGAGGTTGACCGTCTTCGGGAGTGAGAAGGCGAGGTCGAACCCGCCCGCGGCGTTGATCTTCTTCTCTCCCTTCGCGATCTCGTTCCCGCGAGAGTCGGTGAGCTTCCAGTCGATCTTGCTCGCGGCGCCCTCGAGGGCCTTCACGTCGCCGAGCGGCCCGCTGCCGATCTTGCGGATCCAGCCCTTCACGTGGACTTCCTCGCCGGGCTTGTAGAGGTGGCGATCGTCGGCGACGTACCAGCGGAGGTAGTCGCCCATGACGGGGGGCTTCTGCCAGGCGCTCGCGCCGCTCCACCACCAGGTCTGCTCGGGGAGGATCGCCGTGTCCTTGCCCTTCGTCGCGACGAGGCACGCTCCCTGGGGCATCGCGTCCGAGGGCAAGACGAACGACGCGAGGCCGTCTGCGCCCGTCGTGCCGCCCGCGCTCGAGGGCGCGACCTTCATGGAGACGCCGGAGAGCGGCTTCCCGTCCTTGAGAGCGCTCGCCCACGCGACGAAGCGCTCGTTGTCGACGCAGGCGTCGAGGCCGATCTTCGTGGACTCGATCCAGGCGATGAGCGCGCGACGCTGCCACTGCTGCTCGGGCTGCTTCGTGGGCTCGATGATGAGCACGGCGTGGCCGAGGCCCGAGTCGAGCGCCTCGGAGATGTCGATCCGCGTCTCGGTGAGCTCGTCGTCGGCTCCCTCGGGCTTGATCGTCTTGTCGATGACGAGCTTCCCGCCCGGCTCGGGGAGATTCCGGTTGTTGTACCAGTTCTGGTTGAGCGCGTGGAAGTTGTTCCAGTTCTCGGGCGTCACCGACCACACGCGGAGCTTGAGCTTCTTCTCGTTGATCGAGTAGAGCGAGTAACGCGGCGGCCCGGAGGGATCCAGCACGACGAGGCCCTGCTGCCCGTGGAAAGACTCGGGCGCGGAGCCGACCTTGAACGAGACCTTCTCGTCGTGACCGAGCGTGTTCCCGAAGATGTCGGCGAGGGCCGAGCTCACGGTGACCTTGTAGGTCGTGCGGCCCTTCGCGGCTCCGTGGATCTGGATGTTGTTGCCCCACGCGGAGACCTTGATCCCCGGGAGCTCGGGCTCGACCTTCACGAGCTCCTTCTTGAAGCTCTCCGTGTCGAGCGGGTTCGAGAAGCCGAGCGACCAGCCGCTGAAAGGAGGGGTTTCCTGGCCCGCCTGCGGCCACTGGTGGACCAGCTTGAGCGGGCCGTACGTCTTGAACGAGCTCGTCTGCGGCCTCTCCGTCTTCCGGGGCCCTTCGGCCGACGGCGTCCCGGGCCCGATCGTGACGTTGACTTGAGTGTCGGTCGGGAAGATCTCGGTGGCGCGGAAGGCGAGCCACCTCCCTGGCTGGCACTGGGAGGCGAGCGAATGCACCGTCGGGTCCTTGGAGACGTGCTCGGCGTCCTGGAGCTTGAGGTCGTACTTCTTACCCGACGAGTCCTTGACCTCGATCGTCGGGAGGACCGCCTCGGCGTCGATCGTCTGGTCGAACGCGGCGAGCAGGAGAGGATCGCGCTTCTGCGGTCCCGAGGTCGGGAACTGGAAGACGACCTGGGGCGGAGGCGTCGAGAACGTGAAGCGCTCGGCCTTCTCGAGCTTCCCTCCGGTCGCCGAGGTCGTTCCCGCGGCGATCTCCGCGGTGTACCGCGTCGCCATGGGGAAGCGACCCTTCGGCTCGAACAGGAGTGTCTTCGTCCCGATCCACCGCCACGCTCCGCTCGCCTCGGGCGTGAGCTTCACGGGGACTCCGTCCTTGATCGTGTCGTCGTGAGAGGTCACGGCGATCATGGGCTGCGAGAACGTCACGGAGAAGTGAGGCGCGAGCGGGACCTCTCCGTCGGGCATGTGCCGCAAGACCTGGAGCGGCCCGGCCGCTTCCTTGTCGGGAGCGGGCGGCGCGTGAGGCGGCGGGAACTGCTCCGAGATCGTCTTCCCCGTGCGCGGCGGCGGGAGGGAGCCCTCGCGGAGGGCGAAGTCCTCGCCCGGGTCGGCCGCGAGGGGTGAGAGGCGCGCGAGGACCTTCTTCGTGTCCTCGTCCGAGAGAGGCGTCGCGGCGGCCGGGGGCGGGCGCTTGCCGGAGTCTCCCTCGTCCGCGCCTTCGGTCGCCTCCTTGATCTCGAGCTTGAGGACCGGGTCCGGCCCGTTCGGAAGGACCCGCCGCGGGCGCCGCGGCCTCCCCTTCCCGTCCTGGGCGGCAGCCGAAGCCACGATGAGGCCGAGAGCTCCGAGAACGACGAGGCGGCGGCGCGTGTACATGGTTCCTCCCCGCTTGAGACGCGCGATCTTACCCTAAGGTTCCTGCCATGCTCAGGACCCACGTCCAGGGGGAGGAATTCGACCGTGGTCTCGCGGCGGCAGGGAATTGCGCGATCCGGGCCTCAGTTCGATCCCGTCTTGAAGGTCGTGACCTTCGTCGTGGTCTCTCCCTTGAACAGGTACTTCCAGGTCACCTTGTAGGAAGTGTCGGGATCGAGCGGCTTCTTCGGGATCAGGCAGATCGTGTTCTCCTGGCTGTGCGTCGGGAGAGCCGGCTTGTCGCTGTTCGAGAGGTGGCAAGGCACGGGCTTCCCCGCCTCGGTCTCGAGCGTCGCCTCGGCTTGCCGGTAAGGAGCGTCGCCGAAGCCGGTGAGCGTGATCGGGTAACCGGCCGGCCGCTCGGCGTCCGTCGGGATCGGGTCGGGAAGCTCTCCCATGAACGAGAGCGGGACGTTCTTCATCTTGTCGGCGGGGAAGACGACGACTCCCACGCTGCCGCCGCGGACGTTCGAGCTGCCGAGGCCCGTCTTCACGTCGATGCACGAGACGAAGTTGCCGCTCTTGTACTTCGCCCAGCCCACCCCGACCCTCTCGAGCGTCGGGTGCAGGAGAGGGATCCGGTGATAGAAGCTGCCGATCCACGCATCGACGGACTCGACGGGCCCCTGCCAGGCGATCACGCTCTGCTGGCCGGCGATCGCTCCCGCTCCGGTGTAGCCGGGCATGTCCACGCGCTCGATGTGAGCCTTGAGCCCGAAGACGTTCGGGCTGCCCTCGTTGATCACGAGGTACTCCGAGTGAGCCTTGCAGCCGGAGGAGGCCTTCTCGTCGTTCTTGACCTCGGGGAGGCCGCAGAGCTTCCGGTAGAAGTTCAGGCGCTCGATCGTGTCCTTGAGCTCGTCGCCCGAGAGCTTCGGCTTGTCGTCCGCTCCCTTCTTTTCGTCGGTGCCCTTCTTCTCGGGAGGAGGCGGAGCCTTCGTGTCCGCGAGAGAGCACGCCTCGAGCTTCTCGATTCGCGCCCGCACGTCGGCGAGCTCCGATGAGAGCTTCTTCTTCTCGCAGAAGGCGACGACCTCCTCGTAGCCTTTCCTGTAGCGAGCGATCGAGTCCTTGACCTCCGCCTCGAGCGCGTCGTCCTTCTCGGTCGTCGGGTTCTTCTCGACTCGCTCGATCAGGGCCTGGGCCTCCTTCGCCTGGAGCGAGGAGCCCACGAGGACCACGTGAGCGGCCAGGACCTTCCCGCGCTCGCCGCACTTCTTGCGCTCGAGGGACTTCGCGAGGGCGAGGAAGCCGCCCGCGACGCGGTCGTCGGCGGACTTTCTCCTCCCGAGATACTGCTTGTCGAGGTCGTCGTCGCCGGCTCTCAGGACGGCGGTCGAGGCGAGCGCGGCCGTCGTAGCCGCGAGGAAGATCGCGAGGGCACGCATGCGCTCTCTCCGCGTTCTATATACGCGACCGCCGCGGCTTCGTGCCTTCCTTCTCGACTGCCCGACGACTTGTCGGAGTGGCGTGTTAGGTCTCTGTCGGGAACGCAAGGAGGGGCCCGAACGACAATCCGGTCGCGGTGGGTTCGGTGGGGCTTCCCGGAAAGCGCCCGAATCCGACTGCCGGGGGGCAGCGGGCTGGAGTGGAGGACGAGTGGTACCTCGGCCCACCGCTCAACGGCCGCGGAGCTCCACGAGCAGCGACCGGACCTTCTCCGCGGTGGCGTGCTTCGGCTCGAGCTCGAGGAAACGCTCCAGGTCCTCGATCGCCCCGCCGCGGTCCCCGCTCTGGGAGCGCGCCCGACCGCGCGTGGCCCAGGCCATCGCGAGACGCGCATCGAGCTCGATCGCGCGCGTGCAGTCGGCGATCGCTCCCGCCAGGTCTCCCTTCGCGCTCCTCGCGCTCCCGCGGTTGTCCCAGGCGAGGGCGTTCCTCGGGTCGAGCTCGATCGCGCGCGCGGCGTCGGCGATCGCGCCCTCCGTGTCTCCGACGAGCCGCCTCG
>JACQDU010000518.1 GCA_016200955.1 bacterium | reverse complement strand
CGTCCTCATAGACGAGCCGGTCGCCATGTATTACGGCGCGCTCATGCCGGAGGTCGAGCTCGTCCCGGCTTCCTTCGGGGAAGTGCGCTACGCGGTCGCGACCGCGAAGGGCCAGACCGCGCTCAGAGACGCCCTCGACGACGCGCTCGACGCGCTCGCGCGCGAGGGCAAGCTCCGCTCGATCTACGAGCGCTGGGGCCTCTGGAACGCCGAGACCGCAGCTCTCCTGCACGACGCCCTGGTCCCTTCGCACGGATCGCACGCCGCCTACGACGAGTGGCGCTCGACGAAAGCGAGCGGGACCTGGCTCGAGAGACTCCGGCGTTACGCGAGCTACTGGCCGCAGTTCCTCGACGGAGCTCTCATGACGCTCGCGGTCTCGCTCGCCGCGTTCGCGGGCGCCGTCTTCTGGGGAGCGGTCCTCGCGATGGCGCGGCGCTACGGGCCGCCGCCCGTCCGGTGGGCGGCGGTCGCTTACATCGAGGTCTTCCGCGGGACGCCGCTCCTCGTCCAGCTCTACTTCATCTACTTCGGCTTGCCCGAGCTCGGCATCACGCTCCTTCCGTTCAAGGCGGGCGTGCTCGGCCTCGCGCTCAACTACGCCGCGGCCGAGGCGGAGAACTACCGGGCCGGCCTCGAGAGCGTGCCCGCGGGGCAGCTCGAGGCGAGCTGGGCGCTCGGCCTCTCGACCTTCCAGGCCGTCTTGCACGTGATCGTGCCGCAGGCCGTCCGCGTCGCGATCCCTCCCGCGACGAACGACTTCATCGCACTCCTCAAGGACAGCTCGCTCGTCTCCGTGATCACCATGACCGAGCTCCTCCGGGTCTCGGGCAACCTCGCCTCGGCGACGCGGGACAGCCGGGGCATGTATGCGATCTGCGCCGTGATCTACCTCCTGCTCGGACTTCCCTTCGCGCGCCTCGCCCGCTACGTCGAGAAGCGCATGTCGGCTCATCTCAGGAGAGTCGACGCATGATCGAGGTGAGGGACCTGGAGAAGCGCTACGAGGGAGCGAAGGAGCCCGTCCTCAAGGGAGTCTCGTTCTCTCTCGAGACCGGGGCGCTCGCGGCGATCCTCGGGTCTTCGGGGGCGGGAAAGACGACCCTCCTCCGCTGCCTCGTCGGGCTCGAGGCTTTCGACTCGGGGAAGATCACCGTCGACGGGGTCGAGGTGCTCGGGCAAGACCGCCTGCCGGGAAAGAGCGCCCGGGCGGAGGCGCTCCGCCAGCTTCGCTCGCGCGTCGGGCTCGTCTTCCAGTCCTTCGAGCTCTTTCCTCACCTGAGCGTCCTCGAGAACCTGACGCTCGCTCCCGTGCTCGTGAAGGGCCTCTCGCGGAACGTCGCGGAAGACCGGGCGCACGTCCTCCTCAAGCAGGTCGGCCTCGCCGAGAAGGGGAGCGCGTATCCCGATCACCTCTCGGGCGGGCAGAAGCAGCGCGTGGCGATCGCCCGCGCTCTCGCGGTCGAGCCTCGCGTCCTCCTCTACGATGAGCCCACGTCCGCGCTCGACCCATCGCTCAAGCACGAGATCGCCGAGACTCTGCGGGGCCTCAAGCCCACCGGGATCACGCAGATCGTCGTGACCCACGACGTTCCCATCGCGCGCGAGGCCGCCGAGATCGTCTTCGTGCTCGACCGCGGCCGGATCGTCGAGAGCGGGCCGCCATCTTCCGTCCTCGACAACCCCCGCGAGGAGGCGACGCGCCGCCTCCTCGGCCCCTCGAAGTCGAACGGCGGCGGCGCTTAGCGATCCTTCTCGGCGATCGAGGAGAAAATCGATAGTGAGCCCGCGGCCGTTGTCGGTGGCCTCGGCTATCTTTGCGGCTCGTCGTTGGGTTCGGGACTTCGTGGCTCCGTATACCTAACTTTAACTTAACTCATCGGCATGACGAGAGTCGAGAAAGGTCTCTGAGAGGTGCCTCATGGCAAAGAGTGGACACGGAAACGGCGCGAGCCGGCTCGCGGGCAACAAGAACGGCAACGGCAACGCGGTCGCGAGGACCGCCAAGGAGGTCAATGACAGGGCGGATGCCAAGGGAGACGGCGCGGTCTCCGAGAAGGCGAAGCGTCAGGCGCTCGAGACGACGCTCGGCCAGATCCAGAAGCGTTGCGGCCAGGGTTCGATCATGCGCCTCGGCCAGGACGTGAAGATCGACGTCGACGTCATCTCGACGGGCTCTCTCTCGCTCGACGTGGCGACGGGGATCGGCGGGATCCCGAGGGGCCGCGTGACCGAGATCTTCGGGCCCGAGTCCTCGGGCAAGACGACGCTCGCCCTGACGGTGGTCTCGAACGCCCAGCGCCGCGGAGGCGTCGCGGCCTACGTCGACGCCGAGCACGCGCTCGACCCGGGCTATGCGAAACGTCTCGGCGTGGACCTGGACCAGCTCCTGGTCTCCCAGCCCGACTCGGGCGAGCAGGCGCTCGAGATCGTGGAGCTCCTCGTCGCATCGAGCGCGGTCGACGTGATCGTCGTGGACTCGGTGGCGGCCCTCGTCCCGCGGGCCGAGCTCGAGGGAAACATGGGCGACGCCTTCGTCGGCCTCCAGGCGCGGCTCATGAGCCAGGCGCTGAGAAAGCTCACGGGCCTCGTCCACCGGACGAACACGGCCCTCATCTTCATAAACCAGATCCGCGAGAAGATCGGCGTCATGTTCGGCAGCCCCGAGACCACCTCGGGCGGCCGGGCCCTCAAGTTCTACTCGTCGCTCCGTCTGGATATCCGTCGCATCGCTTCCATGAAGGAGGGCGAGGTCGCTCACGGGAACCGGGTGCGCGCGAAGGTCGTCAAGAACAAGTGCGCGCCTCCCTTCCGTCAGGCCGAGTTCGACATCCTGTTCGCGAAGGGGATCTCCTGGGAGGGCGACGTGCTCGACCTCGCGGTGGAGCACGGCATCATCCAGAAGTCCGGCGCCTGGTTCAGCCGCGGCAGCGAGCGCCTCGGCCAGGGCCGCGACCGGACCGTCCAGCTCCTCGAGGAAAAGCCCGATCTCGCCGCCGAGATCGAGGTCGCCGTCCTCGAGAAGGTGCTCCCGGTCGACGGAGTCATCGTCCCGGCCGAGAGCCCGGTTGCCGTGGAAGCCGTGGCGGAGACGAACTAATGAAGGGCGCGATTCAGCACGGTCTCCCGTCCCGACTCCGCGAGAGAACACAAAGGCGCAAAGGCCCGAGAGCGCAAAGAACGTCCTGAAGAAGAAGCTCGGCGTCGCCGGCCGAGCTTCGCGTCTTCACATCTTCGCGTCTTCGCG
>JACQDU010000077.1 GCA_016200955.1 bacterium | reverse complement strand
GCCGCCAGCGCGAGGCCCACGACCACGGCCAGCACGAGCTCGAGCGGGGATCCGCTCAAGCGCCCTTCTCCTCTCGCGGCGTTCTCACGGGAGCCAGTCTACTCGAGCCCGCTCGGCCGCAACCGAGGATCGTGCAGCCGCCGTTCTCGCTCCAGCAAGGCGTGTGGTGCGTCGTCTCGCACGACGGGCATCGGACGACGCCCTCGCGTTCTCGGCGTGCCAGACCTTCCTTGCAGTAGGGACACGTGGCGAGCATGGGCCTTCGGGAGAGAGGGAGGTGCTCGCTTGTGAGCCCGCCGACTACCCTCTCCGGCACGGCTCCTCGCAGCCTTTGGAGCGCGATCGATAGGGCGAGAACCAGCATGGGAGTGGCAAGACAGATCCAGGAGAACAGCTCGAGGTCACCGTTGCCGTGGGAGTCGAGCCGGGCAAGCCGTTGAATGGCGAGCATGCGCGGACCCTCCGGGCGGGCCGCGGATTCGATGCGCTCGCACGGCGCTCCTCACGTCTCGGCGGCGTCAGTCGCCCGTCTTCGCCGCTCGCCGCGGGAGCTTGAGCTCCATTCCATGCTCGGAGTCGTGGAAGACCGTGACCTGGAGCTCGAGCGCGGACTTCTCGTCCCAGTGATCGGCGCCCGTGTGCGTGTTCCTCTCGTAACGAGGCCAGTTGGACGATGAGAGGAGGACCCGGAGCTCCTTGCCCTTCCCGATCGTGACCGCCGTCGAGCCGAAGCGGAGCGTGAGCGTCGTCTTCTCTCCCGGGACGAGCGGCTTCGGCTCGGCGCCCTCGCGGAGCTTCGCGCGCAAGACGGCGTCGGCGAGGAGAAACGACCTCCCGTCCTCGTCCACCAGGCAGAGGCGGGCGGCGAAGTCGCAGTCCTCGCGGTTCGCCGAGAAGGTGAACGAGAGCTCCGCTCGCCCCTCGAGCGTGAGCGGCTGCGCGAGCTTGCCCGTCGAGTAGACGAGCACGTCCTTCCGCTTCTCGAGGTCGTTCTGGAGCGTCGGGCCGTGCTTCAGGGGAGGGAGGTTCGCTCCCCCGAGCGTCGGCGACGGATCGCGCGGGTCGTGCGTGTACGAGCGCGCCAGCGGCGCCGGGTCGTTCGACGCGGCCGGCTTCTCGCGCAGGAGCTTGCCCGACTCGGTGCCGGCGAGCGTCTCCGTCTCGCGCTTCATGGAGGTCCAGGAGTCCGTCTCCTCCCACTTCTCGTCGCCGACCTTCCAGTAACGGACGCGCGGGACCTTCTCCCAGTCGTTCTCCGCGTCTCTCAGGAACCGATCGAAGAACGCCTTCGCGGCCTCCGCCGATGCCTTCGCGGCGAGCGGGAACTTCCGGTCGCCCTGCGCCTCGACTCCCACGGAGACGTGGTCCCAGGGGCCTATCAGGAGCCTCGAGTGCTTCCGCGTCTTCTCGCCGCCGTGCTTCACGAGGTCGTCGAAGGTCCGCGCGATCGCGTCGGGGAAGAGATCCCACCAGCCCGTGACGAGGAGGCACGGGACCTCGATCTTCTCCGGGTGGTACGTGAGCCTCTCCGCGAGCTTCCAGGCCGGCGTCCCGGGGAGCGGGTTCGCGCGCACGATCGTCGAGACGCCGAAGCCGAGGCGGTCGAGCGTGCTCGTGTGAGACTCGAGGAGCACGCCGTTCTCGTAGAACCTCTCGTAGGTCTGGCCGATCGCGGCGATGAGAGGCACGCAGCAGACGAGGTGAGGCGGCTGCTCGATCGCGGTCTCGAACTGCTGTCCGCCGAGCGCGCTCCCGCCCCAGGTCCCGATCCTCCCGTCGGAGAAGCCCTGCCGAGCGAGCCACTCGACGCAGTCGTAGCCGTCCTGGCCGCGCCTCCACCCCGGCCCGCTCCCCGTCGCGTCCTTCGAGCCGTAGAAGCCGCGCCAGTCGACGATCGCGTAGACGTAGTGCTCGCGGTCGAGGAGGCCGCGCGCGTCCGAGAAGGAGCCCCGGCCGGCCTCGCCGCCCGCCGCGTCGCCGCCCGCGAAGGGAGCCCCGAGGCCCTTCTTGTTGTAGGGCGTCTGGATGAGGACGACCGGATACTTCCCGGGAGCGGGCGGCAGGTAGAGGTCGGCCGCGAGCGACTTCCCGTCGCGCATCGGGATCGCGATGTCCTTCCTCTCGGTCTTCCACTCGGAGGCGGGCTTCTCGTCCTGCGACCACGAGAGGGCGGGAAAGAGAAGCACGAGAGGGACGAGGAGAAAGCGCGTGCGCCCGGGCATGGTCACCTCGACGGTTGCCGACGCTCGCATACGCGCGAGGTGCCCGGCGGGTTTCGCTCGCTCGAGAGCGCGCTCGACTCGGGCCCGGGCGAACAGTGTATTCTCAAGGCTGGGAAACGCGTGTCGCGCGAGGCGGTCATCGAGGTCGTCGCCGGACCGGGCACGGGGAAGCGGCTCGTGCTCGCTCCCGGAGCGAAGGCCGTCCTCGGGAGGAGCGCGAGCGCCTCGCTCTCGATCCCCGACGCCTCGATCTCGCGGAAGCACGTCGAGCTCGAGCACCGATCGGACGGCGTTTTCGTGCGAGACCTCGGGAGCCGTCACGGCCTGGCCCTCGACGGCCGCGCGATCCCGCGCGACGGCGCCCTCGTCGTCGTCGCGGCGACGCTCTCGCTCGGCTCCGTTCGCGTGAGGATCTCTCGCGCGGGGATCGAGGCGCCTCCGAAGATCCCGGGCATCGAGCTCCGGGAGAAGCTCGGGCAAGGCGGCGCGGGCGAGGTCTTCGCCGCGTGGCAAGACCCGCCGGGCCGCAGGGTCGCGGTCAAGGCCTTCCCCGGGAGCGCGGGCGCGATCGCGAGGGGCCGCGCCTCGCGGGAGCACGCGCTCGAGGCGCGCCTCGACCACGAAGGGATCGTCGAGGTCTTCGACCTCGTGACGGCCGGCGGCCGGCTCTACCTCGTGCGCGAGCTCGTCCTCGGCACCTCGCTCGACCGCGAGCTCGACTCGGGCGCCCTCCCGTGGAAGCGCGTCGCGGAGATCGGCGCGGACATCGCGGCGGCGCTCGCTCACGCGCACGCGCGGGGCGTCGTCCATCGCGACGTGAAGCCGGGGAACATCCTCCTCGAGGCGAGGACCGTGAGAGCGAAGCTCGCCGACTTCGAGCTCGCGCGCGACGCCCGCGCGCGCACGTCGCTCGCGGATGCCACGCGGCTCACGAAGACGGGCGAGTGCCTGGGAACGATCTGCTACATCGCTCCCGAGATGATCCTGGACGCGCGCCACGCGAGCGGACCGGCCGACGTCTACGGTCTCGCCGCCTCGCTCTACCACGCGCTCGCGGGCGAGCGGCCGTTCGCACGTGCCAAGAAGCGCGAGTACCTGATGGAGGTCTTCGGGGGAGGGCCGCCGCCGCTCTCGGAGCTCGCGCCCGCGGTGCCGGAGGCCATCTCGTCGATCGTCGCGCGAGCCCTGAGCGCCACTCTCTCGTCGCGTCCGGACGCCGCGACGCTCGGAGCGGAGCTTGGAGCGCTCGCGGGCCGCCGCGCGCGGTCGAGAGCTCGAGGGAGGCGCGGAGCATGACGACGGAGCCGCCGCGTTCGGCCCTCCTCCGCGCCCTCGAGCTCGCCCGCTCCCTCGCCGAAGGACGCGAGCCGGGAGAGGTCCTCGAAGCGATCCTCGACTCGGCGATCGAGCTCACGGGAGGAGAGCGGGGATTCGTCGTCGAGGAGCGAGGCGGCGAGCTCCACGTGCTCGCCGCGAGGAACTACGGCCGGCGCGGCGTGCCCCAGGCGGAGGCTCGCGTGAGCCGCTCGGTCGTGCGCCGCGCGTTCGCCGAGGGCGCTCCCATCGTCGTGGCGCGCGCCGACCAGGACGTGCGCTTCACGGGAAAGAGCGTGACCTCGCTCAAGCTGCGCTCGGTGCTCGTGGCGCCCCTCGACGCCCGGGGGAAGCCGCTCGCGGCGGTCGTCGTCGAGGACCGGAGGAGGGACGGCGCGTTCACGGACTCTCACAGGAAGCTCCTCGAGCTCGTCTCGGCTCACGCGGCGCTCGCGCTCGAGGCGGCGAGGGCGCGAGCGAAGCTCGAGCAGCGCCTCGAGGAGACGGAGAGCCAGCGCGCTGCCCTCGAGCGGGACCTCGCGCTCGCGAGGGGCCGCGTCTCTCTCCGGCACAGGTTCGACCGGCTCGTGGGAGCGAGCGAGCCCATGCTCGCTCTCCTCGCCCGGCTCGACCGCTTCTGCGATCACGACGCGCCGGTGCTGATCGAGGGAGAGTCGGGCACGGGCAAGGAGCTCGTGGCGCGCGCTCTCCACGAGCAAGGGAAGCGGCGAGCGGGCCGCTTCGTCGCGCTCGAGCTGTCCGCGCTGCCGCAGGGAATCCTCGAGGCGGAGCTCTTCGGGCACGCGATTGGAGCCTTCACGGGAGCCGACTCGCCGCGAGAGGGCCTGCTCCGCCAGGCCGAGGGCGGCACGCTCCTCCTGGACGAGGTCGGAGAGATGCCGCGCTCGCTCCAGGGAAAGCTCCTCCGTTTCCTCGAAGAAAAGACCGTGAGAGCGGTCGGCGGCGACGAGGTGACGCGCGTCTCCGTGCGCGTCCTCGCGTCCACGCAGCGAGACCTCCGCGCTCTCGTGCGCTCGGGCGACTTCCGCGAGGACCTCTTCTTCCGGCTGAACGTCCTCTCGCTCCGCGTCCCGCCGCTCCGAGAAAGGAGAGGCGACGTGCCGCGCCTCGCGTCCCACTGCCGCGGCGCGGCGGCGGCCGGGACCCGGCGGCCCCCGCGCCGCCTCTCGCGCGAGGCGCTCGCGGCCCTCGAGAGGCACTCCTTTCCGGGGAACGTGCGCGAGCTCGAGAACGCGATCCGCCGCGCGTGCGCCCTCGGCGGGAACCCGATCGCCATCGAGGACCTCGACCTCGAGGCACCGAGCCCCGACGCAGCGCTCGGCCTCGAGGAGCTCGAGCGCGACGCCGCGCGGCGCGCTCTCGACGGAGCCCGGGGGAGCGTCGCTCGCGCGGCGTCTCTCCTCGGGATTCACCGGACGACGCTCTACAGGAAACTCCGCGCGTGGGGTCTCAGGAAGTAGACGAGAGGTCGCGTCGCCTCCTGTTGTCGGTCTCCAAGGCGCCGGCGCTGTCCCCCTCACCGTAATTCCTGACCGTCAAGCCTGAGAAACAGGCAGAGAAAGTCCTGCTCCCGTCCGGGGCGCAGCCCCGAGGGAGGAAAGATGTCAGCCGCCGCAAACCCGAGCGATCCGGTCCCTAAGACGCCGATGGGCGCTCGGACTATGACTGGAATCTCGACACCCCAGCAGTGGGGGACCCGCTGCCCGAGATCTCGATCCCCAAGGACGGTCCCATGATCGTCTCCGGGGGCGAGGCGGGCGCCAAGGCGGCCGAGGCTCCTCCGGCTGCTCCGACCCCTGGCGTCGCGCACACCGCGTGAGCGCGTGCTCACCTTGGTCCGGGCGGCTCCGTCCGCGAGAGGAGCCGCCCAGCCGCTTCCTTGTCCGCGGCCACGGCGCCTCCGAGGCGCGGCCGCAACGGCCTAGCTCGATCGGGATGGCCGGGCCAGAATCCGCTTCGTGAAGATCGGACCTTACGAGATCGTCGCCGAGGTCGGGCGCGGCGGCATGGGGATCGTCTTCCGCGCGCGCACGCCCGAGGGGCGCGAGGTCGCGGTCAAGGTCCTCAAGGCGGGGGCGACCAAGGCCATGGCCTCCCGCTTCGACCGCGAGCGCCGGCTCCAGGGACAGCTCGGAGAGGAGCAGGGCTTCGTCCCTCTCCTCGACGCGGGAGACGGGCCGGAAGGGCCCTACCTCGTCATGCCGTTCCTCCCGGGAGGGTCCCTGCGCGATCGGCTCGAGAAGGGCCGCCTCGAGATCGGCGAGTGCGAGTCGATCGGGCACGCGCTCGCGGAAGCGGTCGGGGCCGCGCACGCGCAAGGGCTCGTCCACCGCGACCTGAAGCCCGAGAACGTCCTCTTCCAGAAAGAGAGCGGGAGCTTCGAGGCATGGGAGGGAAGCCTCTCGCGGGGGAAGCCGCTCGTCGCCGACCTCGGGCTTGCGAAGCACTTCGACCCCGAGAGCAAGGGAGCGAGCGGGACCGTCCAGATATCGAAGAGCGGCGTCGCTCTCGGGACGTTCGGCTACTCGGCTCCCGAGCAGCTCCGGGACTCGAAGCAAGCGGGCCCTCCCGCGGACGTCTTCGCGATCGGGGCGATCGTCTACGAGTGCCTCGCGGGGAAGCCGGCCTGCCAGGCGAGCTCGATCGGCGAGCTCGTCCAGAGGGGGATCGCCGGGACCAAGGAGCCGCTCGCGCGCGCGAG
>JACQDU010000517.1 GCA_016200955.1 bacterium | reverse complement strand
GGGCGCGGGCTCGAGGGCGAGGTCTGGCGCGCCCGCGACGGGCAAGGCGGGCCGGCGGCGGCGGTGAAGCTCTTCACCGAGCCCGGCGCCGGCGAGAGCTTCCGGGCCGCCGGGATCCCGGTCACGCCCGACCATCCGAACCTCTGCCGCGTCCTCGCGGGCGACCCGGACGCGCACCCGCCCTTCCTCGCGACGGACTACGTCGAGGGGCCGACGCTCCGCGAGGTGCTCGCGTCCGAGCGCTACGTGCCGCTCTCGGCCGCGATCCCGTGCGTGATCCAGGTCCTGCGGGGGCTCGCGGCGCTCCACAAGGAGAAGCTCGCGCACCACGACCTCCGCCCCGAGAACGTGCTGATCGACGAGAAGGGCGCCGTCCGCCTCTCGGACGTGCTCACCGAGGCGGCGCAGCGCGACCGGCTCGCGCGGCTCTCGGGCGGGCGCGCCCCGGGCGGGACGCCGCCGTGGGCGGTGTCGATCCTGCCCTACCTCGCGCCCGAGCTCAGGAAGACGCTCCCCGCCGGCCCGCTCGACGGGCCGCGCGCCGACATGTACGCCTTCGGCGTCCTCGCCTACGAGATGCTCACGGGCGAGCGGCCGGTCGAGGGCTTCGACCTCAAGCTCCCGTCGCAGAAGGACAAGCGCATTCCGAAGGTCCTCGATGAGCTCGCCCTGCGCTGCCTCGAGCGGACGACGCGCACGCGCACGCCGTCCGCGCTCGGCGTCGAGGCGACGCTCCTCGAAGGGCTCGAGCGCGCGGGCTTCCAGGTCTTCGCCGCCGGCGACGCCGTCCGGTGGGTCAAGGCCACGCCGTGGCGCGAGCCGAGCGCGCCCGTCGGCGAGGAGACGGGGCGGTTCACCAACCTCTTCAAGAAGCTCGCGGACGAGAAGCAGTAGGACAAGAACGCGAACCTGCGCAGAGGAGAGAGCATGAACGAACGAGACGAGGAAGAAGACGAAGGGCGAAGGCTCCTCAGCGTCGTCGAGCGGCTGATCGCCGACGACGCGACGCTGATCGCCTTCGCGCGCGAGTGCGCCGCGAAGCACCCCGCCGACCTCGACGCCGCCGCGGGCGAGGCGATCGCGCACTACGCGTGGAGCGCCGCGCTCTCGGGAGGCGCCACGGCGCTGCCGGGGATCGTGCCGGGCCTCGGGAGCCTGCTCGCCGTGACCGGCGGGACGCTCGTCGACATGGGCCTCCTCCTCAAGTTCGAGGTCGAGCTGTCGCTCGTGCTCTCCACGCTCCACGGATTCGACATCGCTCGCGAGGAGGAGCGGCAGCTCGCCTTCCTGCTCGCTTCCGTCGGCACCTACGACGCGCGCACGGGCTGGAGCTACCTCGGCGACGTCGCCCGCGCGGAGGTCGTCGCGATCTGGAACTACGCGCCGCGCGAGCTCTCGAAGATGCTCGTCACCGTCATGGCGAAGCTCGCGCTCGTGCTCATCTCGAGGAGCTTCGTCCGCGCGCTCCCGCTCGTCGGGATCGGCGTCGGCGCGAGCATGAACAAGGTCCTGACCGAGCGCGTCGGCGAGCGCTGCAAGAACGAGCTCAGGCGCCGCAAGCCGACCGTGCGCGTGGTCCGGCCCGAGGACGACGTCGTCGACGCGAAGGTGCGCAAGTGACCGCGACCGCCCCCGCCCCCGACCTCGCGCGCTCGATCTGGCCCGACCCGGAGAAGGCGCCGAGCCGCGTCATCGAGTGCCGCCACTGCGCGCGGAAGAACCGCGTCGCGGTCCCCGACGCCGCCCTCGCGCCGGAGAAGTGCGAGTGCGGCGCCTGCGGGAAGCCGCTCTTCCTCGGACCCGACGAGCCGCTCGAGCGGATCAGCTCCACCGCCTACGAGCACCCGCTCGACCGCGCCTCGCTCGAGCTCCTGAAGACGCTCCCCGGGTTCGCCGCGGCGCTCCGCTGGTTCCTGGCGCAGCTCGGCGAGCGCTCGACCCGGCACCTCTTCCTCGCGAACCACGTCCTCTGCGGCGAGGACCAGTTCCCGGAGCTCGTCCGCCTGCTCGACGCCGCGCGGCGGCGCCTCGACATCCCCTACCGGCCGGCCCTCTACCTCGGCGAGAGCCCGTTCATGAACGCGCTCACGACGGGCGTCGAGGAGCCGAGCGTGGTCGTCCAGTCGGCGCTCCTCGACCAGCTCTCCGACGTCGAGGTCACGGCCGTCATGGCCCACGAGCTCGGCCATCTCCACGCGGACCACATGCTCTACCAGATCCTGGCCCACGTGCTGCTCGCCGGCGGGGCCGTCTTCGGCGGGCTCGCCGTGATCCTGACGCTGCCGATCCAGAAGGCGCTGCTCAAGTGGGCCCGCTGCGCCGAGCTGACCTCCGACCGCGCGGGCCTCCTCGGCTCGCGCGACCTCGGCGCCTGCCTCGGC
>JACQDU010000516.1 GCA_016200955.1 bacterium | reverse complement strand
GCAGCGCGAGCCAGCGCACGACCATGATCGAGCTCTCGTCGCCTTCCTTGAGCCACCTCCCTTCGAGGAGGTGCACGCCGGGCCGCATGCGCTCCGCGTGGCGGAGCGAGAGGCCCTCCACGAGCGGCTTCGGCGTGAGGAAGATGAGCGGGTCGTCTTCCAGGTTGTATCCGTCGAAGAGGAGAGTGAGCGTCGGCGCGACGTCGCGCACTCCCGGGAGCGCGCGCGCCTGGGCGATGTCGTCGGGAGAGATGCCCGGGTTCTCTCCCTTCTTGTTCGTCTTCGTGACGAGCCGGACCGTGCCGCGCACGTAGCCCTTCGCGTCCGCGACCACGGAGCGGAAGTGCTCGGCCATGGCTCCGAGGACCACGAGCGCGAAGATCCCGATCGCCATCCCGGCGATCGTGAGGAGCGTGCGCCAGCGTTGCCGCGCGAGGTCCCGGAAGATCGCTCGCATGGCATGAGTCTACGCCCTCTCGCGCTCCGTGTGAGAGGAGCGCGGCTCACCCTCGTGGATGACGCGCTCCGCGCCGTCGACGACGATCGTGATGCGAGAGACCCGGCCTCGCTGCGGTCCGAGCGCCGCAAGCGCGGCATCCCAGCTCCGCGTGGCGGCCTGCGATGGCGCCTGCGCGGGAGGAGGAGGAGGAGTGAGCCTGAGCTAGTTCCTGGCCGGAAACGCCACGTCGAGAACAGGGAATATCAACACGGAACACGGAATTAGAAATCGGAAATGGGGCTGGTTTTACTGAAGCCAGCGCCATTCCTAATTCTCAGTTGTCATTTCCTGTTGTTATTCCGTGTTTCCTTGTCCATCTCGAGCTGGCCGCGCCGCCGACTTTCCGGCCAGCAACGAGCTAGAACTTCCGGACCGGGTCCTTCTTCTCCGGCTTGTCGTCCGGAGGCGCCTTGTCGGGAGAGACGGCGTCCGCGGGGTGGACGAGGATCGTCTCCTTCTTCGCCTTGCGGATCACCTCGAGCTTCGCTTCCCTGGAGCCGAGGTCGGAGAGGTCGTTCGCCGTGCGGACGGGCTTCCCGTCGATCGAGGTGACGACGTCGTAGAGCTTGAGGCCCGCCTTCCACGCGCGGCCGTTCACGGTGAGCTCGTCCACGAGCACGCCCGCGTCGGTGGGCGAGAGGTCGAGCTGCGAGCGGAGCGCGGGCGACGGCGGCTCGAGCGTGAGGCCGAGCTTCTCCTCCGCGGGAGTGCGCGGGCGCACGCCGAAACGGAAGGTGCGGACGCCCGGACCGTGGCGGTTCCTCTCGTCGAACTGCCTGTCCAGCTCGTCGAACTGCTTGCGGACGCGCTCGAGGAGCTTCTTCATGGCGTCCGGCATGCCCCTGTCGAAGTCTCTCAGGAAGTCGTTCGGGTCGAGACCCGGCACTTGCGGCTCCTCGGGGGGCGGCTCGACCTTGGGCTGGTTCGGCTCGAGCTCGCCCGACTTCTCGCGGTCGGCGGGAGGCGCGCTCCGGCCGGGAGAGGCCTTCTCGATCGCGGCGATCGCCTCGTGGGCGCGCGCCCGGACCTCGGCGTCCTTGGACTCGAGCTCGGCCTTCCTGAGAGCGGGGAGCGCCTTCCTGCCCAGGCCCTCGAGCTTGCGCTGAGCCTGGTCGCGCTTCTGGTAGTCGTCGTTCCCGAGGTCGGAGATGAGCTTCTCGACCTCCTGGGAGACCTTCTCGGACGCGTCCTGGGCGCGCGCCGCTCCCGGGAAGGCGGCGCCGAGCGCGAGACAGGCGATCAAGACGGGCGCGAGGTGCGACTTCACGGCTGCTTCCTCCTGTCGGGCGCGGAATCGGAAGCACCGCGGCCCTCGATCGTCAGGACGAGCTCGACCTTCTTGTCTTTCCTCTGGACCTCGAGCTTCACGTTCGCGCCGAGCTTCGTCGCCTGGACGAGCTGCTTCAGGTTCTCCATGCCCTTCACGTCGGTCCCGTCCCACGAGAGGACGACGTCTCCAGCCTTGAGCTTGCCCTTCGACGCCGGGCTCCCCGGGCGCACGCCGAGGATCACGACCCCCTTCTCGCCCTCGATGCCGAAGCCTTCCCGGAACGTCTCGTCGAGGCCTTCCACGTCCCTCACGTCGACGCCGAGCCAGGGCTTGCCCTGGTTCTTCTTCACGCGCTCGACGGCGTTCGCGACTTCCTCGACGGGGATCGCGACGCTGATGTTCTGGGCGAACGGGCTCCCGTTCTGCAAGACGCGCTGGATCTGCGGGAGGATCTCGCTCAGGTTCTCGAGCCCGCCGAACGGCCCCATCGGGGGCTCGCCGTTCTTCCTGGGCTTCGGGGTGAAGTGCTTGAGGATCCTTCCGAAGTCGCGCTCGAGGGCGGGATCGGTCCGGCGGAGAGAGCTCGCGAGGACTCCGACGAACCTCCCGCGCGAGTCCGCGAGGAGGCCGCCCGGGTCGCCCGGGTTCACGGGGAGCGCGACCTGGATGACGTTCCTCATCTCGAGGCTCCCGCGCTTCACGGTGCGCCCGGTCGCCGCGATGTGCCCGAAGGAGACCGAGTGCCGGAGCCCGATCGGGTTCCCGACCGTGATGCAGAAAGACCCGGCGCGGAGCTTGTCGGACGATCCGTGCTCGAGGACCGCGAGGCCCTTCCTCTCGCCCTCGACCTTGAGCACCGCGATCCCCGTCTCGTCGTCGACTCCCGCGAAGCGAGCCTTCAAGGGCTCTCCCTCGAAGGGCGAGAGCGAGATCTCGGTCGCGCTCTCGAGCTCTCGCCCGAGGGCGACGACGGTGCCTTCGGCATCCCAGACGACGCCGGAGAAGCAGATCGCCCGCGACGGGCCCTGGTCCTCGTCCTCCTCGCCTTCGTGGCGGACCTCGATCGCGACGACGCCCGGGCGGACCTTGTCCGCGACGTCGAGGAACGCGTTCTCGAAGTCCTCGAGAGAGACCTTGTGCGCGCCCGGCGCCGGCGGGTCCTTCTTCTCGGGCGTGTCCTGGGCGCGGCCCAGGCTCAGCGCGCATGCGAGGAGAATGCAGGTGAGGAGCGGTGTCTTCGCAAATCGTTCGATCATGGCTCTCGGTTTCCTACACCCTGGCGTTACGCGAGGCGCGCAACGCGCGTTAGAAGCGCAGCGAGCGTTCGCTCGGCGCCTCCGGTTTCTTGGTCGTGTTCTTCCTGGGAGACGGCCTCGCGGGAGCTTCCGGCTCCGCCTCGAGGTGGCCGTAGCCCTTGCCCGTCGCGGGGACGAAGGCGTCGTCGTCCATCGGGATGAGCTCGCGCTCCTCCGCGACGTGGAAGTCGGCGGAGTTGTCCTCGAAGATCGTCCGCGGGAGCCGGGGCGCGATCCGCCTCGGCGCCGGCGTCTTCTCGTGCTTCACGAGAACGGGCGCGTTGTTCGTGGGAGCGGGCGTCGGCTCCTTGCTCGCGACGTCGGGCGAGAGGGGCTGCTCGGCCGGGCTCCCGCGGAAAGCGCCTCTCTCGTAAGCGAAGAAGCCGAAGGCGAGGACGAGCCCCGCGGCCACGGCGAGCGCCCGCCGGAGGCTCCGGTCCGCGCTCGTGAACGCGATCACGCGCGCGGGCTCGGGCTCCGCGAGCCTCCGCTGGATCCCCTCCCAGAGATCGACGCGAGGCCGCTCCTCGCGGACCGCCTGGAAGCGTGCGGCCTGGGCGACGTAGACTCCGAGGTCCGCCGCGCACGCGGCGCACGAGGCGACGTGCTCGCGCACGAGGGCGGCCTCGGACGGCTCGAGGTCGCTCGCGCTCGCCGAGGACGGCGAGCAGGCCGAGCCGGCGAACAGCGGGATGAGCTCTCTCATGCGGCGGCAGACGGGGCTCATGGTTGCCCTCCGTAGACTCTCTCCCACGCGGCCCGGAACATCTGGCGCGCCTTGTGGAGGCGCCAGCGCACCGTCGCGTGAGTGGCTCCGGCGATCGAGGCCACCTCGCGCCCGTCGAACCCTTCGAGGTCGCGGAGGACGATGACCGACCGGTACTTCGCGGGGAGCTCGTCGAGCACGCGCAGCACGCGCCGCCGCGTCTCGTCTCGCTCGACCGCCTTGTGCGGCGCTTCGCTCTTGCCCTCGATCTGACCCTCTCCGTTCTCTCCCAGGTCCTCGATCGAGAGCCTGGTGCGCTTCTTCGAGCGGCGGAGGTGGTCGATGCCGAGGTTCACGACGATCTGGTAAAACCACGTGTAGAACTTGAGCTTCGGGTCGAACCGGTCGACGGAACGGAAGACGCGCACGAAAGCTTCCTGCGCCACGTCGCGCGCGTCGTCCGCGTTCCCGACCATGCCCTTCGCGATCCAGTAAGCGCGCTCCTGGTAGCGCTCGACGAGCTCCCGGAAGGCGCTCTCGCGCTCGGCGGAGTCGGCCGTGCTCGCCTGCTGGCAGAGCTGGACGAGGTCCTCGTCCGGGCGCGAGCCCTGTGCGGGCGGCTCGAGCCCGAGCGGCTCCGCGGACTCGCCGCGCTCCGCTTTCCCGAACGTCCCCTCGAGCGAGCCCGGCCCCGTCCGGCGCGCGGAGCGCGCCAGCGGGAGGTCGGACGGGCTCGAGGGCGAGGTGGGCAAGGGGCTCCTGTGAGTCGGAGCGGCCGGCGAGCGAAGCGTGTCCGCCGCGGTCCGGCGCCCTGCGACCCTAGGCAGGGCGAAGGGCACGGGCGCCATGAGCGCAACCGCCACGACCGCCTCCCACTCTAACAGCCTCCTCGCGTCCATTCCCGAGGAACCAAGGGGCGGGGGCGACGAAAGTCGCCCCACGACCCACGGACGGCGACTAGTCGTCGTCGTCGTCGTCGTCCCGCTCGTCGCGGTCGCGGCGGTCGCCGCGACGGCCATCGCGGTCGCCGCGCTTGCGGTCGCCGCGCTCGTCGTCACGCCGGCCCCGGTCGCCGCCGAAGCGATCGCGCATCTCGCGCTGGATGCGCTCCATGACCTTCTTGAGCTCATCGGGGTTGAAGTCGTCGCCGAGGCGCTTCTTGAGCTCCTTCTGGATCCGGTCGCCCATCTTGCGGAGGTCCTCGCCCTGGCCGCGGTCGCCCTCGTCCTCATCGCGGCCACGGCGCTCGCGCGTGCTCGGACGGTCGCCGCGGCGGTCGGAGCGCGGGTTCTCCCCGGGCTCGGCGCGCCAGCCCCAGGGCTCCTCGCGATAGCGAGGCTTCGCCGGACCCGCCGCGCGCTCCTCGGTCCGGGGCTTCCCGCCGAGAAGCTTCTCGATGCGATCGAGCGAGCCCTCGAGGCGAGCGATCCGCTCCTCGAGCTGCTGGATCCTGTTCGCGAGACGCTCGGGGGCGATCCCGCCCTCGGGCCTGCGCTCGAACTTCGGCTCGGGCAGAGGAGTGCCGGGCCGCGTCCGCTCGCCGGGCTTCTCGGCCGACTTCTCGCCGGGCTTGCCGTCCCTGGCGCCGTCCTTCTTGGGCTCGCCGCCGGGGAGGCCGCGGTCCTTCATCATCTTGTCGAGCTCGTCCTTCCGCTCCTCGGGGCTCTTCTTCATGAGAGCGCGGAGCTGCGGGAGGTAAGCCTTCACCTGCGGCAGGAAGGGCCGGATCATCTCGACGTCGCGGATGTGGAGCTTCCCGTCGTCGCCGACCTTGAGGTACATCTGGACCTGGCGCTCGAGCTGGTCCGGCGGGAGCGGGCTCTCCTCGAGGTTGTCCTTGAACTCCTTGCGGACGTGGATCTTCTTGTCCTCGTCGACCGTCAGGAACTCGTTCGCGAACTTCTCGAGCTCCTTGACCGTCTCCTTGTCCTCGTCGTCCTCGTCGGGCGCGCGAACGTTCTGATCGGCGTCGTTCGCGAAGGCCCGCGGCGCGAGCGGACCCACCGCCAGCCCCGCCGCCAAGACGACAAAAGTCGTGAAAGCCGTCCGTCGCATTCCGTTCCTCCGTTTGTGCCCGCGCTGCGGGCCGCTCCACGGTGCTTCCAGACCCCGCCCGCCCGCGTGCGCGGGAAAGCGTCCTGAACCGTGGCAACTCCGCGAGATATACGGGCCGCGGGCCGCCGCTGTTGGCGCGAGAATCTACCGATCGGGCCCGGGGAGCTCAAGGCGAGCCGCGGCGGGGCCCCGCCGCGGCCGTTCCGGGCGCGCGATTTAGGTGTCGTTTAGGTGAGCGGGGGAGCGTCCGGGGCCGTGCCCGGCGCGAGGCCCGCCCTGGGGTTCGGCCCACCCTCGAGCGCCGACCGCGCCGCCGCCGGGTCGTCGAGGGCCTCGAAGCGGACCTCTCTCCCGCCTCCCACGACGACGAGGGTCCGGCCCTCGATGCGCACGCTCTCGGCCGGCCGGGCTACCTGTCCGAGCCAGCGCCCGCGCCACCCGAGCGCCAGCACGCGGAGGCTCGTGATCCCGTAGCGCCGGGCGCGGAAGGCGGCGAGCACGCACAGCTCGATCGCGAAGAAGAGCGGAAGGAAGGCGACCGGAGACGGCCAGGTGCTCCCGTAGGTCGAGGCCCCCAGCCCCGCGCCCGTCGTCGTCCGGGTCGCGGAGACCGTTCCCAGACCGATCTCGAAGGAGTGCGTCGCCGTTCCCTCCTGGCGCGGGTCCCGGCCGTCCACGAGGACGCTCGGCGCGCCGCCGCCGGTCGCCGTCCGGTGGAGGTCGAAGGCGATCACGCCCGTGTCGAGGAGAAGGATTCCCAGGTAAGCGAGAAGACGGAGGACCGGAAGGACGAAAGCGCCGGGCCTTCCTTCCCACGCCACCGTCTCGCCCGGCGCGAGCACCTCCTCGATCTCGGGCATGTGGATGTGCCCGACCCGGGTCCGGAGGAGACGGCGCGCGTCGTCCTCGACTCGCCCCTCGGAGCGGGGGAGCTGTCCGATCCAGCGGCCCGCCGGGTCGAGCGCGACGATCCGCGCGTCGGTGACTCCGGCTCGCCTCGAGCGCCAGAGCAGCACGCGCCAGATCTCCGCGACCACGATGAGCAAGAGGAGCCAGGCCGGCGTCAGGAAGGCGCCTCCGTGATAGCTCCAGCTGGTCCGGCCGCTGCCCGCGGAGCCGCCGTAGCTCGACAGGGAACCCTCGACCTTCCTGATCAGCTCGGCGAGCTCCTCGGGCGGGGGCGATCCCGTCCAGGTCACGACGCGGACGAAGAAGATCCCGAGGGACCACGTGTGATCGGTGCCGCGCGCCATCTCCTCGCGGACCGCGATCACGAGCTGCGCGAGCGCCAGGCCGAGCGCCAGGAGAACCAGGGCGAGCATGCGCGCGACCGGATGGTAGCCTCGCCAAGGGACGACCGAGGCGAGCTTCTCGCCCGGAGCGATCACGTCCTCCAAGGCAACGACTCCCCCGACCTTTGCCATCTCTTTCCCCACGCCGCGGCGACGCGACGCTTACTTCCGCGCCTCGCGGACGCCGAGGGTCACGCGCTTCGTGAGCTCGGCTCCCTTGTGGCGCAAGACGAGCTCGACCCGGTCTCCCGCGCACTTCTCCGCGAGAGCGGAGACGAGGGCGCGGACGGTGCTCACCTTCTGGCCGTCGATCGAGACGATCACGTCCTCGGTCTCGATCCCGGCCGCCTTCGCGGCGCCGCCCGGGAGCACGCCCTCGACCTTGACTCCCTGCGCGCCCTGGCGCTCCTCGGTCGCGAGAGCGATCCCGAGCATGCCGGGCTTGAGCTCCTCGCCCGCGCGCAGGCGCGGGAGCACGGCCTCGATCCGCGCGAAAGGCACGGCGAACCCGACGCCCGAGTCATCGCCGATCTTCCGATCCACGATCACCGGTATTCCCAGGAGCGCTCCTTCGAGGTCCAGGACGGCGCCGCCCGCGTTCGAGGGATCGACGGCGGCGTCGACCTGGATCGCTCTCCCCTCGAAGCGAGAGGAGGTCGAGACGATCCCGAACGCCGCCGTCGGCCTTCCTTCGGCGAAGACCGACCCCACCGTGAGGACGAACGTCCCCGCGAGGGGAGCGCGCGTGGAGCGCGGAGCCGGGACGAGCCCGCCCTCCTCGACTTCCACGAGGACGAGGCGGAGGCGGAGGTCGCGCCCGAGGAGATGCGCCTTCTTCGTGTTCCCTCGCATGTCCTCGACGACGAGGTCGTCCACGAACGTCTCGTCGATCGAGGTCCCGTCCATGACGGCCAGATCTCGCTCGAGCGCGATCGCCGTGCGCGTCCTCCTCGGCAAGTCGGCGGCGCTCGCGGGCCTGATCTTCAGGATCGAGGGCGCGATCCGCGCGAGCGCTCGCGGGAGGACGCGGTCGAGCGCTCTTGCTTCCTCGGCGCGCGAGTCGGGATCGAGCGCTCCGGCGCTCCGCACGAGCGCGGCTCCCAGGACGTCTCCCAGGAAGACGCACGGAACGACGAGAGCGATCGATGTGAAGACACCTCGCCTCATCGTTCGCCCTCTCCCAAGACGACGTCGAGCTCGAGGGGCTTCCCGTCGCGCTCGAGAGCGAGGCGGACGCGGGCGCCCGGGCGGCGCTTCTCGAGAGCGCGGCGGAGGTCGTCTTTCTTCGAGAGAGGATCGCCGTCGAGAGAGACGAGCACGTCGCGTTCTCTCGCGCCCGCGGCCTCCGCGGAGCTCCCGGGCACGACGCGAGCGACGGTGAGCTTGCCTCCGTTCGTCGGGTCTTCCTCGCACATGAGACCGAGGCGAGGAGGCGTGCCCCGGCCCTCGGCGAGAGCCTCGAGGCGAGGGGCGATCGCGTCGATCGGGATCGCGTAGCCGATCATGGTGCTCGAGCGCCGGTCTCGGACGAGCGGCCCGAGGATCCCCAGGACGCGCCCGTCCAGGTCCACGAGAGGCCCGCCCTCGTTGCCCGGGTTCACGGCGCCGTCGGTCACGATCACCTTGCCCGTGAAGACGGCGTCGCGCGCGTCGAGCTTCGTGATCGCGGTGACGACGCCGAAGGCAGCCGAGGGGCGCGAGTCCCGCGCGACGCCGAAGGGGTTCCCGAACGTGATCGCGAGCCTCCCCGGCTCGAGCGAGGCGGAGCTGCCGAGCTCGACCGCGGCGAGCGGCTCGTCTCCCACGTCCGCCTTGAGCATGGCCACGTCGAGCTTCGCGTCCCGGGCGAGGAGCTCCGCGCGCAGGCGCCTCCCGCGAGGCGTCAGGACCTCGATGCGAGGCATGGCGAACGAGACGAGCGTCGCGTGAGTGAGGACGAGGCCGTTCGGCTTGAGGACGATCCCCGCTCCTCCCTCGCGGGGGCGGCCGGTCTCGGCGTCGCGGAAGAAGCGGCGCTCGGGCGGGACGTCTCGCCGGTCGCCGCCGTCCACCTCGATGCGGACGACCGCGGGGCTCACCTTGGCGATGACTCGCTCGAGCGTCTCGTCGAGAGGCAACCCCGGCTCGGGCTCGAGCGCTCGCCCGGCGCGGGCGGCGCCGAGCGCGGCCGCGACGAGGAAGGCGAGCGCGGGGAGAGCGGGGGGCAGGGGTGAACGAGCCGCAGGCGAATTCACCCCACGCAGAGCGGGGGGCAGGGGTGAACGAGCCGCGGGCGAATTCACCCCACGCAGAGCGGGGGGCAGGGGTGAACGAGCCGCGGGCGAATTCACCCCACGCAGAGCGGGGGGCAG
>JACQDU010000076.1 GCA_016200955.1 bacterium | reverse complement strand
GGAAGGTCGTGATCGGCGGACAGGACATCGCGACGCTCGAGGGAGACGACCTCGCGATCGTCCTCAAGTCCGTGGGCATGCTCTTCCAGTACTCCGCGCTGTTCAACTCGATGACGATCGGGGACAACGTCGCGCTGCCGCTCCGTGAGTACACGGACCTCCCCGAGCACTCGATCGAGGCGATCGTGCGGCTCAAGCTCGCGCTCGTCGGGCTCCCGGGGATCGGGAGCCTCCTGCCGCAGCAGCTCTCCGGCGGCATGAAGAAGAGAGCGGCCCTCGCGCGGGCGCTGGCGCTCGATCCCGACGTGCTCTTCTTCGACGAGCCCGCGAGCGGCCTGGACCCGATCGCCGCAGCGGAGCTCGACTCGCTCATCTTGCATCTCAACAAGAGCTTCGGCACCACGATGATCATCGTGACCCACGACCTCGAGAACGCGTTCAACGTGGCTCACAGGATCCTCATGCTCGACCGCGGGCGCGTCGCGGCGATCGGCACGCCCGCGGAGATCAAGGTCAACGAGGACACGTGGGTGCGCTCGTTCCTCTCGCGCGCGAGCGCCTCGCGCGACGCGGTGGACGAGTCCTTCTTCGCGCGGCTCGAGTCGCGAACCGTCAAGGCCACGGGAGTCGACGTGCCCGTGCCGGGAGTGCCTCCCGAGGCAGGGAAGAAACCGTGATCACGAGACAAGAAAAGATCCGCGTCGGCATCTTCGTCGTCGCGACCGCCTCCATCCTGCTCGCCTTCCTGGGAGCGCTCTGGGGGATCAAGGCGTCCAAGAGCTACAAGCGCTTCTACATCCTCACGAAGGACTCCGTGGGCGGCCTCTCGCCGAGCGCGCCCGTGAAGTACCTCGGCGTCGACACGGGCCGCGTCGAGAGGATGGAGATCGAGCCCGAGGAGGGGACCGAGCCGCCGAAGATACGGATCACGATCGCCGTCGGCGAGGAGACTCCCATGAAGGAAGACACGCGCGCCCAGCTCACGCCCCAGGGGATCACCGGGATCCAGTACATCGAGCTCGTGCGGGGCACGAGCGCGAAGCCCCTCAAGCCCGGCTCCGAGGTCAAGTTCGTGCCGTCCGAGGTCCAGGACATCCTCATGAACGTCCAGCGGATCTCGCGCGCCGCCGACGTCTTCCTGGGAGAGAACAAGCAGAAGCTCACGAAGACGATCGAGGACGCGGACGCGCTCCTCGTCCAGGCGACGGGAGCGATCACGAGCGGCCAGACCGCACTCGAGCGCGTGAGCGCGCGCGTCGAGACGCTCCTCGACGAGAACCGGCTCTCCGTGAGGGAAGTCCTCGACCGCGCCTCGGTCACTCTCAAGGACGTGCAGGGGATCGTCACCCAGCTCAAGGACAAGGGCACGATCGACGAGGTCGCCTCCGCCGTGAGCGACGTGAGGAAGGTGATCGCCGAGCTCGATCGGGCCGTGAAGGACGTCCACGGCCAGGTCAGCCAGGCCGCTCTCGGCGACGCGATCGCTGACCTGCGCTCGACCGCGACGGCCGCGACGGGCGCCGCCAACTCCGCGCGCGAGCTCGTCTCGCGCCTCGGCCCGCGGGCGGACGAGGATCTCGAGGCGACCTCGCGGCTCCTCGAGCAGCTCCAGCGCACGGCTCGCGGGCTCGAGGACGTCGCCCACGAGATCAAGGAGAGACCGTCTCTCCTCGTGCGGGACCTGGAGCGCCACCGCCGGCCGGTCCCGGATCGATGAGAGGAGAGATGCGATGAGCTTCGCGAGGGTCGCGGCCTGCCTCTCCCTGTTCGTCCTCGCGGGCTGCACGAGCCCGCCGGAGGTGAAGTACTACTCGCTCCGCTCCTCGGAGCCGATCACGGCGAAGCAAGCGAGCGCGGGGGCGCCCGCCGTCCTCCTCGACCGCTTCGTCGTCGACGACGCGTACGGCGACGAGAGGATCGCTTACCGCGCGGGAGCGCACGAGGTCGGGTACGACCCGTACTCGCGCTGGGCGGGAGCGCCGGGGCCGCAGGTCGAGGACGCGGTCCGCGACCTCCTGCGAGCATCGGGGCTCTTCTCGGCCGTGCGGCAGCCCGCGCCGATCGGCACGGGGCGGACGGGCTACGACTACGTCGTCACCGGCCGCGTCGCGCGGCTCGAGGAGGTCGACGCGGACGACGACCACTGGAACGCCGCGCTCGAGCTCGAGCTCTTCCTCCTCGACGGGAAGACGCGCGACGTCCTCTACTCGAAGCGGTTCGCCGAGACCGCGCCCGCCGCCAAGCGCAACCCGCGCGAGGTCGTCGCCGCTCTCTCGCGCATGCTCGAGAAGGCGGTCAAGGAGTTCGCGGACGGTGCTCGCCCTTGCCTCGCGGCAAGGTCGGCCCGCTGAGCGGCGTCGAGCTGCCGGGGAAGATGCGGAAGACCGCGGAGCTCGCGCGCACGTCCACGTCGCGGTCCTCGCCGTCGCGCGCGAGGCGCTCCGCGACCGCGATCATGATCTCGCGCTCGGCCTCGGAGGACGGCCGCGAGCCCGCCTCTCTGCCCCGGGCGAGCGAGCGGAGCTCGGCGAGGTCGCGCACGACGAAGTCGGGCGCCTCGTCGCCGCTGGGCGGGCCGCCGCCCGCCTGGCCGAAGAAGATGCGGATCACCTTTTCCCCTGACCCGAAGATGCCGCCTGCCTTGACAATTTGCAAGCAAGGCCGCGAGGCGAGATCGCCGTGAGCGTCGAGCGCGCGGAGACGGCCGCTGCCGGAAAGGGAGAGAAGCGGAAGCGCTCTCGCGCGAAGCTCGCCGCGTTCGGGAGCGCGACCGCGGTCGCGGCGCTCCTCGCGCTCGAGGGGGCGCTCCGGCTCTCTGGGCTGCCGTCGGGGGTGGTCGCGTCGCTCGGGCACTGCTGGGCGGACGCCCAGTCTCAGGCGGTCGGGCCGTTCCGGCCGGGCCACCAGGCGACGATCGCTTTCCCGAAGGAGCTCACGTATCACGCGAGCTTCAACTCGCTCGGCCTCAGGGGAGCCGATGTCCCGCTCGCGCGGACGCCGGGAGTGCCGCGCGTCCTCTGCCTCGGCGACTCGACGACCTTCGGCTTCTACGTCGAGGACCAAGACACTTACCCCGCGCGGCTCCAGTCGCGCCTCGCCGCGAGCGGCAAGAAGGTCGAGGTCCTGAACTGCGGTTGCGGGAGGTGGACGATCACCGACGAGGCCAGCTTCCTGGAAACCCACGCCCTGGCGCTCGAGCCGGACGTCGTCGTCCTTCTCTTCTGCGGAAACGACCTCGAGGAGCTCGACCCGGCTCCGGCTCGCCTTCAAGCGCTCGCACGGGCAGGTCGACCTCGCGGCGAGCCCGGGCGTCCAGGACGACTCTCACTGGAAGCGATACGACGACGCGCTGCGGGCGCTCGCGGCGCGGATCGCAGGCTCCGGCGCGAGGCTCCTCGTGGCTTCCTTCCCCGGCGTCTGCGAGCTCAAGGTCGAGCGGTGCGACAGCGAGCGCCGCCTGCCCGCGCTCGTGGCAGCGCTCGATCCCGGGCGTAGGGCCCGTCCGGCGAGACCTCGAGCGCCTTCTCGAAGTCCGCGAGCGCGGCGTCGTGCTCGCCGAGCTTCAGCCGCAGGCTCCCGCGGTTCATCCAGGCGAGCTGTTCGCGCGGGTCGAGCTCGAGCGCCCTCGTCAGGTCGGTGATCGCTCCCGCGATGTCGCCCTTCTTCTGCCGGCAGTAAGCTCGGTCGTACCAGGCGTGCGGGTTTCCCGGAGCGAGCTCGATCGACCGGTCGATGTCGGCGGTGGCGCCGTCCAGGTCGCCCTTGTCTCCCCGGGCGAGGCCTCGGTGGAGCCAGCACTCGGGGTTCTTGGGGTCGAGCTCGATCGCGCGGCTCTCGTCGGCGAGCGCTCCCTCGAGGTCGCCCTTCGCGCGTCGCGCCTGCCCGCGGTTGGTCCACGCGACGGAGCTGTTCGGGTTGATCTCGATGGCTCGCGTGGCGTCCGCGATCGCATCGCCGTGCTCGCCCTTCCGTAGATGGCCGGCTCCGCGGTTCACCCACGCGTCGTAGCAGCTCGGGTCGAGCTCGATCGCCTTCGTCTCGTCGGCCAGGAAGCCGTCCAGGTCGCCCTTCCTTCCCTTGAGGACGCCGCGAGCCGCCCAGGCGGCCGGGATCCGCGGATCGAGCTCGATCGCTCTCTCGACGTCGCGGAGGGCTCCCGTTTCGTCGGCGGCGTGCAGGAGTGCGATCCCGCGCCGCGAGAAGGTGTCGCCGTTCTGCGCGTCGAGCTCGATCGCCTTCGTCAGGTCCCAGATCGCGCCGCGGGCGTCTCCCCTCGCATCCCGGGTCGTGCCGCGGAGCTTCCAGGTCAGAGGGTCGAGCGGGTCGAGGTCGATCGCGCGGGCGAGGTCGACGAGCCCGGCATCGACTTCTCCCGCGTCCACGCGCGCGGCTCCGCGGATCCTCCAGGCGAGAGCGAAGGTCTGGGCGAGCTCGATCGCCTTCGACGCGAGCTCGACGGCCTTCCCGGCATCGTGACGGTCGTAGTGAGAGGCGGCCTCGTCTAGGAGGGCTCGAGCCTCGCGGCGGGCCTCGGCGGCGCCGGGTCTCTGCGGGCGCTCGCTCGCGTGAGCGTCGGCCTTCGTCCGGGCCTCCTCGCGCGCGCGGGCCTCGGCCTTCGCGCGCGCCGCCTCCCTGGCGCGGAGGTCGGTGAGCTCCGCTCTCATCGCCCGAACCTCGGCGAGCGCGCTCTCCCTCTCGCGGACGGCGCTTCTCCAGAGAGCGCCGAGGACGGCCAGGCCCGAGAGCGCGGCTGCGCCGAGCGGGAGGAGAGCGGCGGAGCGGAGACGAGGCGTGGCGGACGCGACTTGGAGGACGGGGAGCTGGAGCTTCGTCGTGTCCTGCTCCGTCCCGGTCCCGGGAGCGGGACCGAGCGCCTCGTCGAGGGCGCGGACGACCTCCGAGCCGTCGTGGTAGCGCGCGGCGCGCTCGGAGGCGAGGCAGCGCTCGACGACCGAGACGAAGCCTCGCGGGAGGTCGGGCCTCAGCCGGGAGATCGGCTCCCAGTCGCCGTCCACGATCCTCGCGACGACCCTGGCGGCGGCGTCTCCTCCGAACGCGGGCCTTCCCACGAGGCACTCGTAGAGGATCGCTCCGAGCGCGAAGACGTCGGTCGCGGGCCCGACGTGCTTCGAGTCCGCGAGCTGCTCGGGCGCCGAGTAGCCGAGCGTCCCGAGGGAGGTCCCCGTCTTCGAGAGCTGGACGCTCGCGTCCGCTCCCTGCGCTTCCGGGTCGAAGTGCTTGGCGAGCCCGAGGTCCGCGACGAGCGGGCGAGAGTCGCTGAAGAGGACGTTCTCCGGCTTCAGGTCGCGGTGGACGATCCCGCGAGCGTGCGCGGCCGCGAGAGCGCGCGCGAGGCTCCGCGCGAGCGCCACGGTCTGGTCGAGGGCCAGCGGACCCGCGAAGAGCCTCTCGCGGAGCGAGCCGCCCTCGAGGAACGGCATGACGATGTAGGGTCCGAGCTCGCCCTCGCCCGAATCGAGGAGCGGCACGAATCCGTCGGCCTCTCCGAGCTGCTCCTGGAGCCTCCGCTCCCGGTCGAAGCGCGTGAGCGTGCCCCGGGGGACGCCGGACTTCATGACCTTGATCGCGACGTCGCGTCCCTCGGGCGAGCGCGCGCGGAAGACGATCCCCATGCCGCCCCGGCCGATCTCGGAGACGATCTCGTACGGGCCCGCGCGCATGCGCTCATCCTGGCAAGCACGCGGCGGCGCGACCACCCGGGCTCGCGTCCGTCGCTCGGTGGCTGGAGAGCGTGCGAGCGGTCGCTCCGGTCTTGTGCACGGGGAGCCTCCGTACTCTCTCGGGGCGGCCTCGCATCGAGGGACGAGTTTCTTGCACCATTTGCGGGGGGATGCCCCCCGCATTCCCCCTCGACCCCGAGCGTTTGCTGGAGAGCGCGCGAGCGGTCGCTCCGGTCTTGTGCACAGGGAGCCTCCGTGCTCCCAGGGGCGGCCTCGCATCGATGCG
>JACQDU010000528.1 GCA_016200955.1 bacterium | reverse complement strand
GTCGCGGCGAAGCCCGCGCCCGTCGCTCCGCCGGCCCCCGCGAAGCCGCTCGCCGCGGCCCCCGTCGCCAAGAAGGCGGGCGCGGCGGCTCCGGTCGCGACGAAGGCCGCTCCCGCGAAGGTCCAGCAGCGGAGGCCGGCGATCGTCCCGCCGAAGCCCGTTCCGAGGATCCCTCCCGAGGAGGCCCTCCTCGAGAGGGCGCAGCGAGCGATCAACACGGGCGAGGAGGAGCAGGCCGAGCGTCTCCTCGAGAAGATGATCGGCGACTTCCCCGACGACCCGCGCGGGCGGATCTACCTCGGGAACCTGAAGCGCCGCCGCGGCGACCTCGCGGGAGCCCTCGACGAATACACGAAGGTGCTCAGGAAGAACTCGAAGGAGCCCCACGCTCTCTGGGCGAAGGGAGAGCTCCACCTGGCGCAGAAGCCCGAGGACCTTCCCTCGGCCGTGGCGGTCTACACCAAGATCGTGAAGTCCTTCGGCCGGAAGAAGGACGAGCGCTCGAAGCAGTTCGTCGAGGGAGCGAGGAAGTGGCTCCGCTACTGCGACGCCCGGAAGCTCTCGCTCCAGGGGAGGCGGCTCCTGTCGAGCTCGGACGCGCGAGTGCTCAAGAAGGGCCGCGACATCTTCACGAAGGCCCTCGAGATCTATCCCGAGGACGCCCGGAACCACATGAACCTGGGAGTCGCTCACCTCGTCCTCGCCGACACCGAGAACGCCGAGACGGAGAAGGGCGCGGAGAAACGCCAGCTCGCGCTGCGCTCGAGCGTCCGTCACTGCCAGGAAGCGATCCAGCGGAACCCTCGCTACGCGCGCGCCCACCTCATGCTCGGGCGTGCTCTCAGGAAGCTCGGGCGGCTCAAGCCTTCCAAGGAGTCTTTCATCAAGTGCATCGACCTCGACCGCTCCGGTCGCGACGCCCAGGACGCCTGGAACGAGCGGGGCGAGGTCGAGCGCGAGATGCGGCGACTCCGCACGACGCTCTACCAGGCCCTCGCGGGAAGGCCCGGGCCCGAGGGGGAGCGCGTGAGACTCACGCTCGCTCAGATGAAGCAGATGGTCGGCATGCTCGAGGGCGATGATATCGACGGGGCCGATCTCACGTACTCGAACTCGGGCACCTACGCGCTCACGGCTTACTCCCAGAGGAACCGGTATCGCATCTATCCCGGGCCCGAGAGTCTCGTGTGCGAGAGGAACGGGCAGACGGCCTGAGCCTGCGGCCGTGTCCGTGTCCGTGGCCGCGACCGTGATCGTGGCGCGACCGTGACCGTGGACCGCGACCGTGACCGTGGTCGTGGCCGCGACCGCGACGGTGGCCGCGACCGTGACCGTGGCCGCGACCGTGACCGTGGCCGCGACCGGGGCCGTGACCGCTCTAGGTCGAGGCCGCGTCGGCGGCGCTCTCGTCCTCGCTGGGAGCGCCGGCGCGCGGCGCGAGCCCGAAGTGACGGCGGAGCTCGCCGGCGATCTGCATCTCGGGCTCGCCCTCGGCGGGGATGAACGTGAACAGGTGGCCGATCCCACAGTCGTCGAACATGCGGACGAGCTCGGGGTCGTCTCGAAGGTCGGACACCAGGAAGGTGTTGAGCGAGGCGAGCTCGAAGCGGTCGATGTCCTTGCGCGCGAGCTTGAGCTTCTGGCGGAGCCGCGTAGCCTCGGGAGTCCCGCTCATGGTCAGGAACAGGAAGGTCCGCACGAGAGCGACGTCGTTCACGATCGTCACGAGGACGTGCCCGAGGCGCGTCGTGCTCCAGCGGAACTCGAGGAGGAACTCGCCGTCCTTCTCCCTCCGCGTGACCTTCGGCTCCTTGAAGCTCATGAAGAGCCACATGTGGCGGTGGCCTTCGAGCGTCCTGCCCTCGATCCGCTCCCGGAGCCGCTCGAGCGCGTGCGACTGGACGTAGACGGGGAGCTTCCTCGGCGGCCCGGAGATCCCGAGGGCCTGCGTGTCGATCTCGGCCCACTCGAGTGCCTTCACGCTGACCGTGGCTCCGAGCCGGTAAGCGAGGCGCGAGTGCCCGTCCACGTCGATCTTCCGCGTCTCGGGCAGAGACGAGCGGAGCCGGAAGGCGGTGTTCAGCTCACCGGGATACGGCTCCTCGAAGGTCACCGTGAAGAGCCGCCAGTCGATCCGCGAATTGCGGATCACGGCTCTCTGCATGCAGTAGCCGAGCTCCTGGATCCAGAATTCGCCCGTCTTCTTCACGAAGTCGCCGATCTTCCCGATCGTGTCGCCGACGGCGTCCCACTCGTCGTCATCGGGGAGAGGAGCGAGCTTCGGGTCGAGCCTGTGGATGTAGGGCACGATCGTCCCGAAGTACTCCGCCACGGAGAGAGGCCCCTCGGAGCACTTGCCCGGAGCGGCGAGCTCGTCCGCGACATCGCTCCTGAGCTCCTCGAGCGCCTCGAGCTCCTTCCCCTTGGCCTCGATCCTGAAGGAGGGGAAGTGGATCTTGGGCGTGCGGCCGAGGATGCGCGTCATGTGGTGCGGGATGTTTCCCTGGATGCCCATCTTCCTGAAGATCTCGACGCCCTTGGCGTGGACCTTCCCCTGCCAGAGCTGGTGCTTTTCCTTCCTTCGCTTCCGTCGAGCGCGCTTGTCGGCCACGCTGCTCCCCCACATGACGGAATAACACGCGAACCCGCCACGCGCATCCCGACTCGAATCAAGACAACGTGAACCGCGGAGCGGCAGAGGACGCGGAGGACCTCCGAGAAGAAGCTCGTCGGAAGATCCTCCGCTAAACTCTGCGTTCTCGGCGCCTCCGGTGATCGTTCTTCGTCCCGAACCGAGCCTGGCCGTCTCTCGACGTCTACTTCAGGTCGGCGAGCAGGAGCGGAGGATGGTGCAGCACCGTGACGTCCGGGCTCGACTTCCCGAGGAAAGCCCTCGCCTCACCGAGAGCGTCGTCGAGGGTCGGAGCCACGTCCCAGCCGAGGATCTCCGCGCAGCGCTTGCTCTCGGCGCCGACGACGATGACCTTGCCGGCGTGCGCTCGCCCCGCCTCGCCCCAGTACCACATGTAGAAGCAATGCACCGGGTGATACGCCTTCCCGGTCCTGAACATGTGGATGTAAGCCGGGTCGCGCGCGAAGCGCTCCTCGTAGTCTCGTTCGAGGACCTTGGAGTCGCGCGTCTCGGTGAGAAGCCGATGGAAGAACTCGATGTAAGACGGGTGGCAGTCCGCGTCGAACTCGTCGTAGAGCGGGTGAGTCACGATGAGGACGCCGCCCTTGCGCAGCAGCGGCTGGCTCCCGCGATACATGTTGAAGAAGTACCCGAGCGCCGTGCAGTGCACGAGGAGCGGGTTCATGATCGAGTTGACGTTGTAGGGACAGACGTAAGGGACACCGCTCACGAGGACGTCGCAGGGGCCGTCGATCGGGACGGAGTACTGCTTGAAGCAGCTCTCGAGCGTCTTCGGGTGGACGGCGTCGGTCGCGCCGGCGAAGACTCCCGTGATCCCGTAAGCCGCCGGGACCTTCATGAGCACGGCGCGCTTCGCCGCTCGAGGGAGCTTCTCGAGCATGGTCTTCGTCGCCCGGAACGCGAGGTCGTCCGCGGCGTTCCAGTCGTCCTCGTTCTTCATGAGGAAGGAGAGGGCGTCCCCGAACATGCGGTTGTTGACGGTCGTCTCGATCGTGAAGACGCGCACGCTCTCGTTCACGATCTTGCCGATGCGGTTGCACGACTTCGCGAGAGCGCTCCTCGCGGGGTCCATGAAGGACCACGACTCGAGGATCGTCTTCGGGTTGTGGTGCGAGCGGAGCGTCTCGTAGCAGGTGAGGCCGACTCCCACGGACTTGTGGCCGCCGTCCATGGGAACGAGGTTCACGTTCACGTAGATGACGAGGTCGGACTCGGCCGCCCGGCGCGAGAGCCAGACGGGCTCCTTGTGCGGGGTCTCGCCGAGCTTGACCATGTTCGGGCGGTCCTCGGCGTCGTGGTTGTAGAGGCGGTCCGGGTGATAGGCGCGGAATATCCGCGAGCCGACCATGCGCCGGATCTCGTCTTCGGTCATGCGCCGGTGGAGGGAAGTCGCGACGATCAGGTGGACGTCGTCCACGCCGTATTGAGCGAGCTGCTCGAGGACCACCTCGAGGACGCTCTGCCGCACGTCGGGCGTCGCCATGGGAGGAAGAGGGATCGAGATGTCGTCGAGCCCGATCGTCACCTTCATGCCCGGCTTCAGGAGAGCGAAGAGAGGCTCGGAGCCCTCCGGGTGAGAGATCGCGTAGCGAACGGCCTGCTTCACGTCCTTGACCGGCTGGAGGGGCGGCGGCGGGTAGAGGACGCGCGTCCCTTCGGGGAGCTTCTCTTGCAGGAAGCCTTCTCCGTAATGGAGGACGCGTGCGGCGGAGCTCCGGTCGATCTTGACGACGCATCGGTCGCGTGAGGGGGCGGCGATCGTCACTCAGGTGCTCGCTTCCTTGGGCTTGTCCTGGCTCGCGGGAGCGTCCTTGGATGGGTCCTTCTTCGCGAGGGACTGGACCTTGTCGCGCGCGGCATCGCGCGCCTTCTCGGCGATCGAGCCGACGGTTCCGGCGAGGCGCTTCGCGCGATCGATGAGCTCGTCGCGGTCGTTCCAGCGAGCCTCGCCCTCGGCGATCGCTCGCTGG
>JACQDU010000527.1 GCA_016200955.1 bacterium | reverse complement strand
GAGCGCGCCGCCGCGGCGGCGGGACCCGAGCCCTGCGCTCCTCCCGAGCCCTTGGACGAGCTCTTGGAGCCCGGGTCCGTCGACGGGAGAGAGCCCACGGCCGCTTGCTGCCACGCCGGCGCGTGAGCGCTCCCGTCGCCCGCGTGGGTCGCGGCCGCGGCCCGCATGCGAGCGGAGGAGGTCGGGCCCGGCCGCGCGACTCCGCTCGGCGGGCCGCCGGACCGGACGACGCCGCTCGAGTTGACGTTGGCGTTCGCGCGCGCGACCGCGCTCGCCTGCGAGTTCACGAAGCGCCCGCTCGGCGAGTAGTCGTCCATGTATCCGGGAGCCGGCGTGGCCGGGTAAGAAGGGGGAGGCGTGGACGCGGGGCGCGGCGGCGCTCCTCCCGCGGCGGGCAGGAGAGCCGAGCCGCCGCAGGCGGGGCACGTGGCGGGTCCTCCCGCGGCGACCAGGTAAGCGCGGCGGCAAGCGAAGCAGGCTCGCCCCCTCACCTCGATCTCGTTCTGGAGGCCGATCAGCTGCGCGACGTCGAGCCTCCGGTCGCGCACGAGGAGCTGGCCGAGCGAGACCGACGCGTTCCCGCGGCGCATGAGGTCGTCGCGCTCGCCCAGGAGGCGGCGGAGCTCGTCCTCCAGGACGATGCGCCGCTCCAAGACGATGCGGCCCAGGAGGTGCTCCCGCGTCGCGTCCACCCGACACCCGAGCCGACAGTATGGCGAGCGTCCGCGCGGTGCGCGAGCGGGCGCGCTTCCGGGAAGGGCTCTCGGGTAACATGGGCGGCGTGCGCGAGCGAGGAGAGCCCTTGCGGATCCGGTTTCTCTTGGTCGCGATGCTCATCGTCGCGGGAGCGTGGAGTAGCGCGTCTCTCGCTCACGACGGGAGCGCGCGGCACAACAAGGCCGACGAGCAGATCGTGAAGCTCACGGAGCATCTCAGGGACGAGCCCGACGACATGGACGCTCTCCGTGAGCGCGGCAACCTCTACTACAACGTGAACGAGGAGTACGAGTCGGCGCTCGAGGACTTCGAGCACTGGGTCAAGGTCCTCCCCCAGGGCAAGCCCGGCCACGGGGCGCGCGCGTTCCGCGCCGCCGCGAGGTACCACACCGGAGACTGGAAGGGAGCCCTCGCGGACCTCGACCCGATCTGCTCCGCGAGCACGACGTTCGAGAACGCGTGGTTCACGCGCTCCGAGCTGCGGCGGGACCTGGGCGACACGGCGGGCGCGCGCAGCGACATCGACCGCGCCCTCGAGGTCCATCTCGCCCACGAGAAGGCGAAGGCGTGGCCGCTCGTCTACGTGAGAAGGGCCCAGCTCCGCGAGGCCCAGGGCGACGAGGACGGCGCTCTCAAGGACTACGACGCCGCGCTCGGGAAGGATCCGCGTCACGTCCCGGCGCTCCTCGGGCGAGCCCTGCTCCACGTCTCGGCGGGCCGCTTCGAGGACGCGACCGCGGACATCGTGACCGCCGACGGCGTCGCGAAGGACCTGCTCGAGACGATCCCGACCGCTCTCGTGCACGCCGCGCGCGCGCGGAAGGACCGGAAGCAGGGCTACGCCGAAGCCGCGAAGCGCGAGGTCGAGGCGGCCGTGCTCTCTTACAGGAAGGAAGCCCAGGCCTCGCGCTCGCCGCACCGCGCGGCCGAGGTCCTGAGAGACGCGGCGCGCCTCGTCTTCGAGGCGGCGAACGACGCCCGGGGCGCCCTCGCCCTCGTGGAAGACGCGCTCAAGCTCGCGCCCGAGCGCGTGGACCTCCTGCGGGAGAAGGTGCGCTTCCTCGACTCCCTGGGGGAGAAGGAGACATGCGACACGGCGCGGAAGACGCTCGCTCGCGTGGAGTCGCTCCGGCTGCCCTGACTCCTCTCTGGAGGCGGTCATGAGAGAAAAGCGCTGCGCTGGCCTCGTCCTGTTCGCGGCTCTCTCCGCGACCGCTCTCGGCCAGGGCACGCCCGAGGGACCGAACCAGGACGACCTCGGCGATCCCGTGCCCCCGGGCGTGAGGGCACGGTTCGGAACGCTGCGCCTCCGCCACGACCGCGACGTGGCCTCGCTCGCCTTCTCGCCCGACGGGAAGACGTTCGCGTCCACGGGATCGGACGGCGAGATCAGGCTCTGGGATGTCGCGACCGGGAAGGAGCTGCGCCGCTCGCGGAGGCGGCGGGGCGCGTTTCTCTCCGTGGCCTTCCCGCCCGACGGGAAGTGGCTCGCCGCCGGCACGAACGACGGCGTCGCACAGGTCTCCCTCGAGACCTTGCAGGAGAGCTGGAGCGAGACGGGCCACGTCTTCTGGACGAACGACGTCGCGTGCTCGCCCGACGGGAAGACGATCCTCTCCTGGGGGAAGGGGCACGACGGACCGGGCGTCGTGCGGCTGTTCGACGCGTCCTCGGGGAAGATGCTCTGGGAGCAGAACGAGGCGACGCCGGGCTTCGCCGCCTTCTCTCCCGACTCGAAGACGATCGCCGTCGGGATCGACAAGGAGCGCGTGAGCCTCCGCGACGCGGCGACGGGCAAGGAGACGTCCAAGATCGCGTGCACGGGAGGCGACGCCGTCTTCTCGGCGCTCGCGTACTCGAAGGACGGGAAGACGATCGCCGCGTGGGGCCGCGGGCGCGCTCACGTCCGCTTCCTGGACGTTCCGGGGAAGAAGGAGCGGAAGAAGGTCGCGTGCAAGCCGGGAGACGGCATGGAGTGCGCGGCCTTCTCTCCCGACCTCGCGAGCGTCGCGTTCGGGAAGGACCGGCTCGTCCTCGCGGACCTCGAGAAGGGAGCGGCGCCCCGGACGCTCGCCGAGACGAGCGGGCCCGACTCGCTAGTCCAGGCGCTCGCTTTCTCTCCCGACTCGAAGGTCGTCCTCGCGGGGCGCGCCTCGCCCGTCACGAAGGGGAGCGCGCGGATCCACGCCTTCGTGGTCGCGACCGGAGCCGAGGCGATCCCGCTCGGGAGCCGCGAGCCCGCGGTCGGGCTCGCTTTCTCGCACGACGGGAAGCTCCTCGCCGTGCTGCGCCAGGACGAGATCGACGTGCGCGACCTCGGCATGAAGACGACCAGGAGGAAGCTCGCGGGGAAACACCTCTCGCAGGTCGCGTTCTCGCCCGACGGGAAGACGATCGCCGCCTCGTCGCGCGAGCGCGTGCTCTCGTGGGGAGAGGGCGACGAGAAGCCGCGGGAGAGCCCGGCTCATCCCGGCTTCCACGTCGTCGCGTTCTCGCTCGCGAAGAACCTCGTGGCGGTCGAGGACGACAAGCTCGAGCTCGCTCTCATCGACCTGGCTTCGGGAAAGGAGCTCTGCCGCGCCGGCGCCTCGCCGGCCAAGGGAGCGATCTTCCAGTTCTCTCCCGACGGAAGCTTGCTCGTCTGCGCCGCGAGCGCGAAGCCGATCCGCGCGACCGAGACCGCGACGGGGAAGACCGCGCGCGAGGTCCAGAACGAGAGCGAGGTCCTGTGCCTGGCAGTCTCGCCCGACGGGAAGACGCTCGGCTACGCGGTCAAGAAGGACGCGAACAGCCACCCGGTCCAGATCGCCGACCTCGAGACGTGGAGCGCGAAGAAGGCGCTCGCCGTCCCGAGCACCATCGGGGTCGCGGCGCTCGCGTTCTCTCCCGACTCGAAGACGCTCGCCCAGGGGAGCTCGAGGACGGCCTTTCTCTTCGAAGTGCCGTAGCCGACGGCGAGATCGTGAAGGAGAGGCTCCGACGCCCTTCCGCTCGAGCACAGACCACGGACCAGATTCGGCAACCAACGGTGGGCGCTCCGAGAAGTCACCGGGACAAACCCGTCTTCCGAGTGTGAGGCTCCGTATCACCTGCCTGAGCCAGCGAGCTCGAAAACCGGTGGTTTCGAAAAAAACGCGAGATCTTCTTTCCGTTTCCGCGCCTCTCCGTCAATTCTTACTGTCACCGCGGAAGGGTCATGGGAGTCCTGGTCTCCGAGCCTTCGACCGAGCAGCTCGTCTTCCTCGCGATCCGCGGGGACCGCGAGGCGTTCGGGGCGATCTACGACCGGCTCGCGCCGGAGGTCCATCGATTCTTGCGCGGGCAGAGGCTCGACCTCGACCACCACCGGCTCGAGGACGCGGTGCAGGAGACGTTCCTGCGCTTGCACCGCATGCTCTCGTCGTTCGACGCGAGCAGGCCGCTCAAGCCCTACGTCGTCGGGATCGCGCGCCGCGTGGCGCTCGAGCTCGGGCGGCGCGCGCGTCCTTCGTCGCCCGCCGGGCTCGAGGACGAGCCGAGCCGCGGGAGCGACGCCCCCGAGGAAGCGCTTCGCACCGAGCGAGACCGTCTCGTCGGAGCGGCGCTCGCGGCGCTCGAGGACGAGCACCGAGCGCTCGTCGTGCTCCGGTTCGTGAGCGAGCTCACGATGCAGGACCTGGCGGATGCGCTCTCCTGCTCGATCCCGACGGCGCGCGCCCGTCTCAACGAGGCGGCGCTCCGGTTCGTCCAGGAGCTCGCCAAGAGGGGTCTATTGCCTGAGGAGCGAAGCCCATGAGATGCGACGAGCTCAGGGAGCGCCTCTCGCTCGCAGCGCTCGGGGTCGAGGGCTGCGCGGGGCGACTTTCGTCGCCCCCGCCCCGTGGCGAGCTCGAGCCGGGCGACGCCGCGGGAGACGAGCTCCGCGCTCACCTCGCCGCGTGCTCCTCTTGCCGCGAGCGCGCCTCGGCCCTCGAGCAGGCGAGGCGGCGTCTCCCCGACGTGGTCCGCTCGCGCGAGCGGCCGCTCTCGCCCGAGCTGCGCGAGAGGATCCTCGCCGGGATCGCGGGTCCGGCAGTCGCCGCGGGCGAACGCGGTGGTGCCGGAAACGTTCCGCGCGCTCGATGGAAGCGGCCGCTCCTCGCCGCGGCCCTCGTCGCCGCGGGAGCGAGCCTCGCCGTTCTCCTCGCGCCGACGGCGCCGCCCGGGCCGCAGGCTCCGCCTCCCTCGATCGACCCGTTCGCGTACTCTCCCGCACCCGTGGTGACGTTCGATCCCGGGACGATCACGGCCGTGCCCGTCGCGCCGCCCGCGATCGCGACCGTCTCGTCGATGCAGGCGATCGAGGCGGTGCTCAAGGACCGCACCGGCACGACGCTGGCCTTGCTCGAGATCCTCGAGAAGGAGCACGCGATCACGGCCCACGAACGCGTGCTCCTCTACCGGAGCTTCGCGGGTGACGCCGCCGTAGCGGAGGTCCACTCTCTCGAGAGCGCCGCACTCTTGCTCGAGAAGGTCAAGGAGCTCCGGGAGCGCGAGCCGCAGCCCTCGGCTCTCGGCAGGTAACCGCCGCTCATCTTCCACGCACGAGGCGTCGCGCCGGTGGCGCGCGCGCCTCGTCCTTTCATCGGAGGTCGTCATGGGTCTCGAGCACAGGGACGTACGCCCGCAGCGGCGTCAACGGTCGCACCTGGGCAAGGGAGCGGCCGCGGTCGCTCTCCTCGGAGCCGTCGTCTCGGCTTTCGTCCTTCTCCAGGGAAGACAGCCCGGGGTCGCGCAGGCGGCGCCCGACGCGCCGCGCGCCTCCGCTCCGCGAGAGAAGGAGCTCGCCGCTCCCGCGCCGCGGGAGGCGAGCTCTCACGCGACGATCAAGGGCGGCGCCCTCTCCGCCGAGGCGACGCTGGGCCACGCGAAGCTCCTCCGGGGGAGCGAGGGCGAGCTCCTCCTCCACGTGGGCGTCGACGCGACGGAAGAGGACGGCGAGCGGGAACACCGGCCGATCGACTTCGCGCTCGTGCTCGACGTCTCGGGCTCCATGGAGGACCAGAACAAGATCGGCCTCCTCAAGCTGGCGTCCAAGGGCCTCCTCGAGAAGCTCCGCGCGAGCGATCGCGTGGCCGTGGTCGTCTTCTCCAACGACGCGCGCACCGTCTTCCCTCTCGCCGCGCTCGAGGGCGACACGCGCCGGAAGGACTACGCGCGGACGATCGACGCTCTCGAGGCGGGCGGGGGCACGAACATCTCCTCTGGCCTCCTCGCGGGAGCGGACGAGCTCAGGAAGGCCGAGCCCCGAGCCGGGAGCGCGCGGCGGATCGTCCTCATGACGGACGGGCTCGCGAACTTCGGCGTCCAGGACCCGCGCGAGCTCGTGAAGCTCGTGAACGGCCTCGCGCACGAGGGGATCACGATCTCGACCGTCGGCCTCGGCCTCGAGTACGGCGAGAAGCTCCTCGCCGACATGGCGGACGCGGGCGGCGGATCGTTCCACGACGCGGACAAGGCCGAGCGTCTCGCGCGGATCTACGAGGTCGAGGTCGAGGCGACGCGAGCTCTCGTCGCGAGAGACGCGCGGATCGTGATCTCTCCCGAGCCCGGCGTGTCGGTCGAGTCCGTCTTCCTGTGGCCGGCCTCCTTGGGGAAGGACGGCGAGCGAAGCGTCTCCCTCGGCGACCTCTCGGCGGGGCGGCACGTGAAGGCGGTCGCGCGCCTGCGCGTTCCGACCGGAGCCGACCTCTCGTCCGTGGCCGTCGCGCGCGTCTCGCTGCGCTACGAGGACGTGCGCGGGAAGAAAGCCGAGAGAGTCGTCACGGAAGCTCTCCCGCTCGCGGTCGGGATCGTCCAGGACGCCGAGGTCGCTCGCGCTTCCGCTCCCGCGACGATCAAGAAGGAGCTCGACGAGGTCGCGATCGCCGACGGGATCCGGCGAGCTCGCGAGGCCGCTCTCGCGGGGAAGGTCGACGAGACGCGCGCCCTCCTCGCGGTGGTCCACGAGAGGCTCGGGAGCGACACGCTCGCTTACAGGGCCGCCGACGGGACGGAGTCGTGCGTGAGCCTCCTCGAGATCGCCGCGGTCGCGACGCGGATCGCCGCCCGCGGCGAGTCGGTGACCGCGCTCGACGACGCCGACAACGCGCTCCTCAAGCGTTGCCAGGGCGCAGCCGCGCTCGGGAGGTGAGCCATGAGAGCGAGAGCCGCGCGCACAATGCTCACTCTCGGGATCGTCGCGCTCGCGACGGGCGTCTCCCGCTCCCAGGAGAGCGGACCTCCCCGGGACTCGAAGGAAGATGCGCGGGTCCGCGTGGACGCCGCGATCCGTGACGGGATCGCGGCTCTCGCGAGCTCGCAGGCCGCGGACGGGCACCTGGGAGAGTCTTACCCGATCGCGGTCACGTCCATGGCGGGCCTCGCGATCCTCGCCGGGGAAGACGAGCCGCTCGGGAACCCCGCGCTCCTGCGCGCCCACGCTTGGCTCCGCTCGAAGCAGAAGGGAGGAGCGTGGCCCGCCGAGGGACACACCTGGGTCCACGTCCAGGGCTTCGCGACGCTCTTCTTCGCGGAGCTCTACGGGAGAGTACTGGCCACGAGCAACGCCCCCGCGCAGCTCTCGAAGGACGAGCTTCGCGAGACGGTCACGAAGGCCGTCGCGCTCATCGCGGACGCGCAGAGCGAGTCGGGCGGCTGGTACTACACGAAGACGCCCTCCGCCGACGAGGGCTCGACGACCGTGTGCGCCGTCCAGGCGCTCCGGGCGGCGAGGAACTTCGGGATCCCCGTGGAGCAGAAGGTCCTCGACCGCGGCTTCTCTTACCTGAAGACCATGCAGAACCAGGACGGCGGCTTCCGTTACGCGAGAGGCTCCGGCGGCTCCATGGTCGCCGGGACCGCCGGCGCGCTCGCGACGCTCGTCCTCATGTCGAAGCTCGACGAGCGCGTCCTCGTCCGGGCCGTCGGCTTTCTCAAGGAGAGAAGGGTCGAGGGCATCGGCTGCGCGAGCCACCGTCAGTACGGGCTCTTCTACGCGGCCATGGCCATGAAAGTCATCGCCTTTGAGTACGGCGAGCACATGCCCGAAGCCGGTAGCTGGTCGCGGGAGATCGAGTCCCTGGTCGCGAGCCGGCAAGGCAAGGACGGCTCCTGGGCGAGCGCGGACGTGGAGCAGATGAAACCCGACTACGGGACCGCGCTCTCGGTCCTCACGCTCTCCTGCTCGCGCGGGAGGTTGAGCGTCTTCAACAAGCGCGCGCCGAAGAATTCGGGCTGATGGCTCGCGCGAGCTTCCGCTGTCCCTATTGCCACGAGAGCGTCTCGGGCTTGCGCGCCTGCGTCGCGTGCGCGAGCTGCCTCGCGCCTCACCACGAGGAGTGCTTCGAGGAGGGCCGGGGCTGCAGCGCGTGCAGCGAGAGCTTCGCGCTCGGGGCTTCGCGGGGAACGACGCTCACGCTCGCTCTCGCGTGCGCTCTTCTGAGCTTGGGCTTCGCGGCGGGCGCGGTCGCCGCGCGTCTCACGGCGACGCCCTCTCTCTCGCGCGAAGACGTCTCTAGGCCGGGAGAGCACGGAAGAGGAACTCGAGCTTCGCGCGGTCCTTGATCCCCGGCGACGACTCGACGCCGCTCGCGAGGTCCACGGCGAACGGACGAGCACGCGAGACCGCGAGCGCGACGTTCCCGGGCCCGAGCCCTCCCGCGAGGATCAGGCGCCCTCCCGGCAGGGCCGCGCGGAGCGCGGCGTCGTCGAGGCACGACCAGTCGAAGGAGCGGCCCGTGCCGCCGGTCTCCTCTCCCACCTTGGCGTCGAAGATCGCTCCGAACGCTCGCTCGAAGCGGCGGAGCTCTGCCGGGTCGGGAGCTCTGGCCGAGAGCGCGTCGATCGGGAATGCCTTGATCGCGGGAGTCGCGAGAGACTCGAGGAGGCCGGGCGGCTCTCTCCCGTGGAGCTGGACGAGGTCGAGGGAGAGAGCGGACGCGAGCTCCGCGATCTTCTCCGCCGGCTCGTCGGCGAAGACGCCCACCGCGAGCACGCCCGGAGCGATCGCGCGCCGGACGCGCTCGGCCCTCGCGCGGTCGAGCGCGCGAGGCCCGCGCCGGGAGAGGATCATGCCGATCGCCCACGCTCCGAGGTCGCACGCGGCGCGCGCGTCCTCGTCTCGCGTGAGCCCGCAGATCTTGACGCGCACGGCCGCGCTCAGACGGCTTCTCCCTTGCCGGCGGCGACGAGCGCTCGCACGAGGGAGTCGGGGTCCTCGGACTTCGAGAGAGCCGTCCCGACGAGGACCGCTCGCACGCCGAGGTCGCGGAGGCGGCGCACGTCGTCGGGCCCGCGCACGCCGCTCTCGCTCACGAGCACGACCTCGGGCGGCACGAGCCG
>JACQDU010000526.1 GCA_016200955.1 bacterium | reverse complement strand
GATCACATCGCCGCCGGCGACGACGTGGCTTGCCTTCTTCACGATCCAGACCTGTCCCTTTTTCATGTCGACGTAGGGCGAGTCGGCGGGCGCCTTGCTCTCGACCGGCATCGCGGGCGCGACGGCTCGCGTGTGGACGGGCGCCGTGTTCGCCGTCCCCGGCCCTCCGCTCGCGTGCGGCGGCGGCGAGCTCTGCGGGCAGCCCGAGAGAAGCGCCACGGCAACGATCGGGGCGCTCATCCGAAGACGCATGGTCTCCTCCCGTGAGAAAACGCGGATTCTCCCGCGGTTCTACCATCCCGGCACGAGGAGCAAAAGAGACGCCGGCCGCGAGGAGCGCGCTCGTGGTAAGAATCTCGCACGAGGCAACTGCGTGTCCGACGAGCTCCTGAGACGGCACGAGCGCGATTTCTCGTGGTCCGGTGACCCCGCGGCCCGGGCGCGCTGGCTCCGGGAGAGGCTCCGCTCCGGGCTCCTCTCGCTGGAGAAGCTCGAGCTCGCGGGCTACCTCGGGGACGCTCCCTCCCGGCTCGCTCTCGGAAAAGGAGTCCAGGGGGAGAAGGACGAGGAAGAGAGGCCCGAGCTTCCGGCGGTTCTCACGGGGCTCTCGAGGTGGGGACGCGACGCCTTGCTCCGCGCCGCGATCGCCGGCGGCAGAGCGTCCCTGCGATGGCACGACCGCTTCGACGGCCCTCACGTGACGGCGGTCGCGGCGATCGAGGCGGTCGAGGCGTGGGTCGTCTCTCCCGACGCCGAGCGGCGCTCGCGCGTCGCGTCGGCGCTCGAGGTCATGCAAGCGAGCGGTGCTTACGGCATGGAGCTCGGGATCGCCGCGCACCTCTGCACGTGCGTGACCGAGCCCGGGACCTTCGATCAGCGCGTGAACGAGGCATTCCTGCACTACGGGGGCATGCACGACCCGCGCGACGTCGCGTGGCTCCGCGAGAGGATCGAGGACGACCTCGTCGCATGGGCCCTCGAGGACGATCCCGTCGCTCGCCGCCCCGAGCGCTCGGGAAGGCACTTCGGGATCGAGCCTCCCCGGCCCCGCGGCGAGCACTACGAGGCGCCGCTCGAGATCGTGCGGAGCGTGAGCTTCTCCCGGGACGGGCGGCGGCTCCTCACGAGCGGCATGCACGGCACGGTCACGCTCTGGGACTCGCACGAGGCGCGGGTCCTTCGCTCGTTCCCCGAGCTCACGAGGGACGCTCACGCGGCTTTCTCTCCCGACGGTCGCCGGGTCCTCGCGGGCGACTTCCACGGGACGATCAAGCTCTGGGAGACGGAGACGGGCCGGGAGCTCGCGTCGCTCTCTCACGGGAAAGAGTCCGTGATCGGCCTCGCGTTCGTGGGAGAAGACCGCGCCCTCTCGCTCGGCGGGCACAGGGCGAAGCTCTGGGAGCTCCCGGGAGGCCGCGAAGTCCGCGAGCTCCAGGTCACCGACCGCGGGATCGCCAGTGTCGCCGTCTCTCCCGACGCGAAGCTCGCCGTGACGGGCTCGGCTTACTCGCCCGGAGCGCTCCGGCTCTGGGAGATCGAGAGCGGGAGAGAGCTCCGCGCGATCGAGGTCGGCGACTCGTCGGTCGCCGACGTCGCTTTCTCTCCCGACGGCAGGCACGTCCTCTGCTCGATCGGCCACGTCCTCGAGCTCTGGGACATCCAGACGGGGAGCCGGGCGCGCACGTTCGAGAAGAAGCACGAGATGTCGATCCACGACGTCGCTCTCACGCCGGACGGCCGTCTCGCGGCGTCGGCGGGCGGAGACTGCGCGGTCCGCCTCTGGTCCGTCGCGACGGGAGAGCAGGTCCACGCGTGGGACCGCCTCGCCGCGCTCCCGTTTCACCTCGCGTGCTCGCCCGACGGGGGCCGCTTCGTCGCCGGAGGTCGCGGCGGCGGGCTCAGGACGTTCGAGGTCCCCGCGCGATTCCTCTCCCGTTGACGGAGCTCAAGAGAACGCGAGCGGCCGGCCGAATAGGGAAGCATGGCAAACCAGGTCAACTGGAGAGAGGCGAGGCGGCTCCGCGCGCTCGACCTCCGGCAGCTGGGCTGGCGCCAGATCGAGATCGCCCGCGCTCTCGGCGTCACCGAAGGCGCCGTGAGCCAGTGGATGAAGCGCGCCTC
>JACQDU010000075.1 GCA_016200955.1 bacterium | reverse complement strand
GAACAGGAAGGTCTCCTGCGGCACGATGGCGACGGCGCGGCGGAGCGTCGCGATCGGAATCGAGAGGATGTCGCGTCCGTCGAGGAAGATCTTCCCGGCAGGCGGCTCGTAGAGGCGCGCGAGGAGCCAGAGGAGGGCGGACTTCCCCGACCCGACGGGGCCGACGACGGCGACGAGCGCTCCCGCGGGGGCTTCGAAGCTCACGTCCTCGAGAGCGAGGGGCTTCCCGGTCGCTCCCGGGAAGGAGAAGGTGAGCGAGCGCACCGAGACGGCGCCGCGCACCTCGGCCTCCGCGGGGACCCTATCGGAGAGGAAAGCCGGGTCCTCCGTCTCGGAGTGGATCTCCTCGAGGCGAGCGTGAGCGGCGGCTCCTCGCTGGAGGCTGTTCGCGAGCATGCCGACAGCGGCCATGGGCCAGATGAGGTTGTCCATGCCGCGGATGAACCGGACGAAGTCGGCGGGCTCCAGGAGCCCTTTCACGACGTCGAGACCGCCGACGATGAGGATGATCGCTCCCGCGACCTCGAAGATCGCCTCGAACGACGGGCCCCACACCGCCTGGATGCGCGCGAGCGAGAGCTGGCTCTCGACGTACTCCCTGGCGACGGCCTCGAAGCGCTCGGCCTCGCGCTCCTCCTGCGCGAAGGACTGGACGACGCGGATCCCGGAGAAGCTCTCCTGGAGACGTGCGGAGAGCTTCCCCGAGACGTCCTGCACGACGCGCGAGCGCCGGTGGACGATCCCGCCGAGCTTGTAGATGAGCACCGTGACCAGCGGCAGGGCGCAGCAGAGGAGACCGGCGAGCTTGGGCGATATCCAGAAGAGAGAGAAGGGAACCATGGCGAGGTAGCAGAGAGAGTCGAACGCCATGAGCGCGCCGAAGCCGTAGGCCGACTTCACGTAGTCGATGTCGCTCGTCGCGCGGCTCATGAGGTCGCCGGTCTTCGCCCGGTCGAACCACGAGACGGGGAGCCGCTGGAGCTTCCTGAAGAGCGCCGCGCGGACCTCGAAGCCGATCCTCTCGGCGCCTCCCATGAAGAAGTAGCGCCAGAAGTAGCGGAGGCCCATCTGGACGATGTTGATCGCGACGTAGAGGAGCCCGCACTCGAGGAAGACCCTGGCCGTGCTGTTGGTGCCGACTCCCAGGAGATCGCGGAAGAACGGCGCGAAGAGCGCGCGCCCGGCGTGCTCCTTGTCGGCTTGCTCGAACGGGATGCCGATCAGGCACGGGAGGAGGAGCGAGTTGATGAAGTCCACCGCCGCGAGCGAGATGACTCCCAGGAGGTAGGCCTTCCAGTGCCTGGCTCCGTGCGCGAGGAGCGGCCTCAGGTGCACGCGCTGTTTCTTCTCCTCCCCGCTCATGCGACGGATTCTACACGCGAGATGCAGCGCGCTGTCAGCCGGCCCTCTTTCTCCCGGGAGCGCGCCCGCGGCTCAGCGCTCAGCGCTTGTGGATGAGCGTGAGGAACTCCGCGCGCGTCTTCTCGTCGTCGCGGAGGCGCCCGAGGAGGCACGAGGTCGTGGCGAGGGAGTTCTGCTTCTCGACTCCTCTCATCATCATGCAGAGGTGCTGCGCCTCGATGACGACGCCCACTCCCGCGGGGCCGAGCGCTTCCTGGAGCGCGGTCGCGATCTGGACCGTGAGCCTCTCCTGCACCTGGAGGCGTCGGGCGAAGCAGTCGACGATCCGCGGGATCTTCGAGAGGCCGATGATCTTTCCCTTCGGGAGATAGGCGACGTGGCACTTCCCGAAGAACGGGAGCATGTGGTGCTCGCACATCGAGTACAGCTCTATGTCTCGCACGACGACCATCTCGTCGACGCTCTCCTCGTAGATCGCTCCGTTGAGGACGTCCTCGAGGTCCTTGCTGCAGCCGCGCGTGAGGAACCGGAGACTCTCGGCGACGCGGTGAGGAGTCTTCCTGAGTCCCTCGCGCGAGGGGTCCTCGCCCAGCTCCGAGAGGAGCCTCTTCACGAGAGACTCGAGCTCGCCCTCGCTCGCCGGCTTCCCGTTCTTCTCGCGCTTCCCGTTCTTCGCCACCGAGAGGTCGCTCCCTCGAGCGGAAGCTTCCCCTCCCCGGGGGCGACCGTCAACACCCGTGAAGTTTGCTCTCGTGCCCGGCATGCGTACAATGACCTCCCGCACCGCGGAGGAGGCCGCCTTGAGCTCGGACGGCAACCACGACTCGCTCATCTACGACTGGAACGAGCTGGGCGCTCGCCCGACGCGCCGGCGCGTGTCGCTCAACGACGAGACCCTGAGAGACGGCCTCCAGTCGCCTTCCGTGCTCGACCCGAAGATCACGGACAAGATCGAGATCCTCCACCACATGGACAAGCTAAGGATCGCCACGGCCGATCTCGGCCTCCCCGGAGCCGGACCTCGCGCCGTCGCCGACGTGACGCGACTCGCCGAGGAGATCCGCGACTCCAAGCTCTCGATCAAGGGGAACTGCGCCGCGCGCACGGTCCTCGCCGACATCGAGCCGATCGCGAAGATCATCGAGAAGACCGGCGTCCCGATCATGGCGGCCATGTTCATGGGCTCCTCCGAGATCCGCCGCTACACGGAGGACTGGAACCTCGAGCGCATGCAGAAGCACACCGAGCAGGCCGTGAAGTTCGCGGTCGAGCACGGCATCGAGGCCATGTACGTGACCGAGGACACGACGCGCGCGAACCCCGCCACGATCGACAAGCTCTACCGGACGGCGATCGAATGCGGCGCGCGGCGGATCTGCGTCTGCGACACCGTCGGGCACGCCGATCCTCACGGCGTCTTCGCTCTCGTGAAGCACGTGCACGAGCTCGTCAAGTCCACGGGAGAGGACGTGAAGGTGGACTGGCACGGCCACAACGACCGCGGGTTCGCTCTCTCGAACGCTCTCGCGGCGATCGAGGCGGGCGTCGACCAGGTCCACGGCTGCGCGATCGGGATCGGCGAGAGGTGCGGCAACACCTCCATGGACCTCCTCATCGTGAACCTGAAGCTCATGGGGTATCTCGATCCGGACCTCGACCTCACCATGCTCCCGCGCTACGTCGAGAAGGTGAGCCAGGCCTGCGGGGTCCCGATCCCGAAGAACTACCCGGTCGTCGGCAAGGACGCCTTCGAGACCGGCACCGGCGTCCACGCCGCGGCGGTCATCAAGGCCTTCAAGAAGAACGACCACTGGCTCGCGAACCGCGTCTACTCGGGCGTCCCCGCCGATGTCTTCGGCCGCGAGCAGTCGATCACGATCGGACCCATGAGCGGGCGCTCGAACGTCGTCTTCTGGCTCGAGCATCGCGGCATCGAGCCGAAGGACGAGATCGTGGACCGGATCTTCGCCGCGGCGAAGCGGTTCAACAGGAACTTCACCGACGACGAGATCTACCCGCTCATGAAGCAGCCGGTGGACGAGTGGAGCTTCTCCTAGCAATCTAGGGAAGTGGACCGCGCCCTCCGAGAGCTCGAGCGAAGCTGCGAGGAAGCCCGAGGCGACGCGACGCTCTGGGCGCGCCTCGCGCACGCGAGGCTCCGCGCGAGCCTGCGGCCCGCGGAAGCGCTCGCGGCCGTGCGAGCAGGGCTGAGAGCGGACCCTTCGAGCGTGGAGGTCGCGCGAGCTCGCGACGCGGCGCTCGCGACTTTCTGGAAGGCGCCCTCGTTCCGCCGGCTCTGGACGAGGGAAGGGACGACGGGAGAGCAGGTCGCCTTCTCGCACGACGGTTCTCGCATCGCCGTCGCGGG
>JACQDU010000535.1 GCA_016200955.1 bacterium | reverse complement strand
GGCCCCGGTGAACTCCGCAGTGCCGCCGATCTTCGCGGAGACGAAGTCGGCCCCGCCCTCGAAGGTAGTCGGGTGGGACTTCCCCTCGATGATGGCTGGCGTGAAAAGCGCGGGCCCCGTAATGATGGCACTATTGAAGTTGGCTGCCTTCTTAAACGTGGCCCCGGTGAACTCCGCAGTGCCGCCGATCCTCGCGGAGACGAAGTCGGGCGACCCTAACCAGGTGGACACGGACTCGGGCAGCCTCCCGAGCAAGGAAGACGGCGAGAAGAACTACGGCATGGCCGGCGCGGAGCCCTACTCCGCGTGGAGAGGCTGGGTCTTCGCCGAGCTCAGGCACATGGAAGGCGGCGAGCCCAAGAGCGGCTACGAGGCGCGGCTCCTCGTCGTCGAGGAGAAGGGGAAGCTCAGGATCGCTTACATCGAACTCGGGTTCATCTCCTAGAGGTCGAACCTCTCGCCCTCCCGCGCGCACGGGATCGGCGAGCGGTCGGTGTCGTGCTCGTCCGGGTAATGGATGAGGCGCATGCGCTCCTTGAGGCGAGCGGGCAGCGCGACGAGCGACGCGAGCGGGGTGTGGATCCCGTGGTTCGTCTCGTGGAAGAAGACATCGCTCGCCGCGAGCCACTCGATGAGATCCAGGTCGAACGACGTGTCCGCGCTCAGGCCCACCGCCTTCTTCCCGCTCGAGAGCTTGAGCGCCGAGGTGGGAATGTGATGGAAGGTCGGCCGCCACTCGACCTCGAGCGAGCCGATCCTCGTCTTCCCCTTCTCGAGGGGCTCGACGACCGCGTAGTCCTCGAGCGAGAGAGCGCTCGCGACTCCCTTCGTGTCGACGAGCCGCTCCATGCCTCCCGCGAGGCGCTTCTCCCAGAGGTCGGCGAGGACCTCCGGGATCGCGTGGACCGTGCACTTCCTCTTCGTGACGAACCTCCTCCAGAAGAGGAGCTGCTCGAGCCCGCCCACGTGGTCTCCGTGCAGGTGAGTCACGATCACATGGTCGATGTCGTCGAGAGAGAGCCGCGGACCGCCTCTCTCCCCGAGCGCCGCGAGCCCTCGCGCGAGCGCCGGCGGCGCGTCCACGAGGATGCGCGTACCGTCGGCCTCGACGATCACCGACGCGTTCACGTGACGCGAGGTGAAGGCGTCGCCCACTCCCAGGACGCGGACCGAGAGAGCCATGGGCCCCTCCCGCGGCACCTTCTCACTCCCGGAACGCCTTGTCGAGCGAGGTAAAGTGAGACTCCATGGGAGAGCCGGTCTCGCGCGTCACCGAGCCCGAGAACGTCATCGTGGACCGCGACGGCGTCCTCACTTGATGGACTTCGGCCTCGCGCGGGAGATCGGAGGAGACAAGGAGCGCCTGACGGTCACGGGCGCGCTCGTCGGCACTCCGGCTTACATGGCGCCCGAGCAGGCGGACGGCTCCGCCCAGAAGCAGGGGCCGCACACGGACGTCTACGCTCTCGGAGCCGTCCTCTACCGGGCGCTCGCGGGGCGGCCGCCCTTCGACGCAGACACGTTCGGGATCGCGTCTCATCAACTCAAGCGGCCAGCGCTGTGAGTTGATCCGGGCACGAGGAGCGCGGTCGGGGCAGAATGAGCGTCATGCGCATCGAGTTCGCGAAGATGCACGGGTGCGGGAACGACTACGTCTACCTGGACGGCTTCCGCTCCCGCTTGCCCGAGGACGCGCCGGCCCTCGCCCGGCTCATCTCGCGGCGCCGCTTCTCGATCGGCTCGGACGGCCTCGTCTACGTGCTGCCCGGCGAGCGCGCTCGCGCGCGCATGCGCATGTGGAACGCCGACGGCTCCGAGGCCGAGATGTGCGGGAACGCGATCCGCTGCGTCGCCAAGCTCCTCTACGAGCGCGGCCACGTGCGCGAGGAGACGATCCCGATCGAGACGGGGAACGGCGTCCTCGACGTGAGCTTGACCGTCGTCTCGGGCAAGGTCACGAGAGCTCGCGTCGCCATGGGCGTCCCGACCGTTTGCTCGCCCCAAGAGATTGAGTTGCCGAAAGGCAAGAAAGTGCGCGGGCGCGTCGTCTCGATCGGTAATCCGCACGTCGTCATCCTGGGAGAGAGCCTGTCCGACGATTGCGTGCTCGGGCTCGGAGCACGCATCGAGAAGCACTCGATTTTCCCGAACCGGACGAACGTCGAGTTCGTGCGAGCCGTCTCGCGCTCGCGGCTCGAGGCGCGCGTCTGGGAGCGCGGGAGCGGCGAGACCCTCGCGTGCGGGACGGGCGCGTGCGCGATCCACGCGGCCGCGCGGACGGAAGGCCTCGTCGGCGATCGCGCCACGATCGCTCTCCCGGGAGGAGAGCTCGCGTGCGAGTGGCCGCGCGGCGAGGGCACGATCTTCCTCGAGGGCCCGTGCGAGCTCTCCTTCGAGGGAGCGGTCGAGGTCGAGGCGGGCTCCCTCGAAAAGGGTCGCTAGTGCCCGCGCGTCGCGATTTCCCCATAGGAGACGACTACGCGGGAGGAAGGCTCGAGACCTTTCTCCGCCGGAAGCTCGGTCTCCCGCGCACGCTCGCGCTCAAGGCCCTGAGGAAGGGCTGGGTCCGCCTCGCCGGCCACCGCGCGAAGGCCGACGCTCGCCTCGAGAGCGGGACGGTCGTCACCGTGACGAACCCCGCGCTCGCTCTCCCCGGCCTCGAGGAGCGCGCGAGCGCGCCCGCTCTCCCTCCCGCGCTCGTCGCTCGAGCGCGCGCGAGCGTCCGCTTCCGCGACGCCGACCTCGCGGTCTCCGCGAAGCCCGCGGGAGAGGTCGTGCACGCGGGCACCGCTCACGCGACGGGCTGGATCGACGCGCTGCGAGCGGCGCTCGCGAAGGACTCTCCCGTCGAGGAGGTCGTCCCGATCGGCCGCCTCGACCGCGACACCTCCGGGCTCCTCCTCGTGGCGCTGAGAAGGGCGGCTTCCAGGAAGCTCTTCGAATTCCTGAGAGAAAACCGCGTTTCTCGCACGTATTCCGCTCTCGTCCTCGGCCGCGTCTCGGAGGAGCGCGGCGAGATCGACGCTCCCCTCGCCAAGGTCGAGGAAGACGACGGGAGAGAGCAGGTCCGCGTCCTCGAGTCGGGGAAGCCCGCCCTCACGCGCTTCGAGGTCACGAAGCGTCTCCGGGAAGCGACGCTCCTCCGGGTCACGATCGAGACCGGCCGCACGCAGCAGATCCGGGCTCACCTCGCATCGATCGGCCACCCGGTCCTCGGCGACCCGCGCCACGGCGGAGCGGGAGGAGCGGCCTCCGAGATCGCGCGCCGCGCGGGCTTGCGGCGGCTCTTCCTGCACGCGGGCGAGCTCGACTTCCCTCACCCGGAGGACGCCTCGCCTCGACACCACGAGGAGCCGCTGCCCGAGGAGCTCTCGCGCGCCATGGAGCGGCTCTCTTCCTGAGCGTGCTAAGATTCGCAGCACGCGCGGCGGTCCGCGCGACGGGAGAGAACCTCTCTGGCCGGCAGACCCGAGTACGACCCGCTCGTCGACGACCTCTCGGTCGAACGCCGGGCAGCCCAGCTGGTCGTCCCCATGCTCGACTTCCGCCCGGCGACGGACGAGCCCTACGAGCAAGCCGAGAAGTGGCTCGACGACCTGGGAGTCGGCGGTTTCATCGTCTTCGGCGGCGACGAGAAGGCGAAGAAGAAGATCGACTCGCTCAAGCGCCGCGGGCGCGGGCCCGCGGGGATCGGGCCGGTGATCGCGGCCGACCTCGAGCGCGGGCTTGGCCAGCAAGTGCGCGGAGGCACGGTCCTCCCGCCGCTCCTGGCGCTCGGCGCCGCGCAGGACGAGAAGCTCGCGCACGCCGCCGGCGCGCTCACGGGGAGAGAGGCGCGCGCGGCGGGGATCGACTGGGTCTTCGCGCCCGTCCTCGACCTCGCCGACCTCGCCGAGAACCCGATCGTCCAGGCGAGGGCGCTCGGGCACGATCCGTCTCTCGTGACGCGCCTCGGCCTCGCGTGGGATCAGGGCCTCGAGGAGGAGGGCTGCATCGCCTGCGGGAAGCACTTCCCGGGTCACGGCGGGACCGCCCAGGACTCCCACGATGCGCTCCCTCGCGTCACGCGCTCGAAGGAGGTCATGGAAGCGCGCGACCTCGTTCCGTTCCGCGCGGCCGCGGCGCTCCCGATCGGGTCCTTCATGACGGCTCACGTCGCTTACCCCGCGCTCGGGAGCGACGCGCCGGCCACGATCGACGCGAAGATCATCACGGGGATCCTCCGCTCGAGCGCGAAGTACGACGGTGTCGTCGTGACGGACGCTCTCGTCATGTCGGGCATCACGAACGCCACGGGAGGAGACGAGGGGAGAGCCGCGGTCCTCGCGCTCGAGGCGGGGTGCGACGTGCTCCTCTTCCCGAAGGACCCGAGAGCGGTCGTGCGGACCGTCGCCGCGTGGGCGCGCACCGGCGGCCAGGAAGCGCGAGCGCGCCTCCAGGACGCGGTCGGCCGCCTGCTCCACATGAAGCGGCAGCTCGGGCTCGCCGGGCCGTCTCACTTCCAGCGCCCGATCCGGGGGGTGCGGGGGCCGGCATCGCCCCCGCAGGAGACGCCGATCACGGCGACTTACCTGGACGGAACCAAGCTCGCGCGGAAGATCGCCGACGCCGCGATCACGCGCGTGGGCGAGGCGAAGCCGCCTCTCGCGAAGGGCCAGAAGGTCCTCGTCCTCGCGATCGACGACGACGACTCGGAGCACGGCGGGCTCGAGGTCGTGCTCGAGCTCCAGGAGAGGCTGGGAGAGGTCCGC
>JACQDU010000467.1 GCA_016200955.1 bacterium | reverse complement strand
GCCGTCTCGGTCATGCGCGAGCGCGGCATCGACATCTCGCAGCACCGCTCCCGCGCCCTCACGCCGGACCTCGTCGAGTCGGCCGAGGTCATCTTCGTCATGTCGTCGAGCCACGCTCACACGATCGAGGAGTGGTTCCCCGAGGCCTCGTCGAAGGTGAGGCTCCTCGACCAGGACGGCGTTCCGGACCCCGTCGGTCAGAGCGTCGAGCGCTACCGCGAGACGGCCGACCTCCTCGAGCGCCGCATCGACGAGGCGCTCGAGTCGGTCATCTCCACGTGAGCCGGAGAAGGGGTGCAGCATGAGAGTCGCGATCGGAGCGGACCACGCCGGCTTCGAGGTCAAGGAGCGCCTGAAGGCGCGCTTGAAGAAGGCCGGACACGAGGTCCAGGACGTGGGCACGGCCTCTCCCGAGCCCTGCGACTACCCCGAGCCCGCCTTCCGCGTCGCGCGGTCCGTCGCGTCCGGCGAGAGCGAGCGCGGCGTCCTCGTCTGCGGGAGCGGCGTCGGGATGGCGATCGCGGCGAACAAGGTCGCGGGCGTCCGCGCGGCGCCGATCACCGACCCCTGGCTCGCGGAGATGTGCCGCCGCCACAACGACGTGAACGTCCTCTGCGCCGCCGCTCGCCTGAACGCCCCCGAGTCGATCGAGCGCTTCGTGGACATCTTCCTCTCGACCGCCTTCGAGGCCGGGAGGCATCAGGGACGCGTGGACAAGATCAAGCTCATCGAGCAGGGGAAGCTGGAGCAGGCCGTCTCCAAGAAGTGATCTCATCACGGAGACACGGAGAAGGCTCCTCCGTGCCTCCCTCCGTGGCGCGCCTCGCGTCTACTCGTACCTGAGCGCCTCGATGGGATCCAGCCGGCTCGCGCGCCAGGCGGGATAGAACCCGAAGAACACGCCGACCGCGACGGAGAAGCCGATCGCGACGACGATCGAGAGCGTCGAGACGACCGCCGGCCAGTGAGCGAACCTCGCCACGATGAGCGCTCCGCCTCCTCCCACGGCGATCCCCATGAGGCCGCCGATCCCCGAGAGAGCGATCGCCTCGACGAGGAACTGGGCGAGGATGTCGATCCCGCGCGCTCCGACCGCCATGCGGAGGCCGATCTCGCGCGTCCTCTCGGTCACGGAGACGAGCATGATGTTCATGATCCCGATCCCGCCCACGAGGAGCGAGACGGACGCGATCGCGGCGATGAGCATGGTCATGATCCTCGTCGTGGACGCCATGGCGTTCATGAACTCGGTCATGTTGCGGACCGTGAAGTCGTCCTCGTAGCGGCCCTTCGAGTTCACGGGACAGTGGTGGGCCTCGCGGAGGACGTCCGCGATCTCCTCCTCGAGCGGCGCGAGCGTGGAAGCCGAAGACGCCGTGACGAGGATCTGGTCGACCGTGTTGAACGTCGAGCCCTGGATCTTCTTCTTGAGCGTCGTCCACGGGAGGAGGAGCGCGTCGTCCTGGTCGGACCCCCAGGTGTTCGAGCCCTTCTTCGAGAGGACTCCCACCACCTTGAACGGGAGGTTCTTGACGCGGATCCGCTTCCCGATCGCGCTCTCCCCGGGGAAGAGGTGCTCGACGACGGTCTGCCCGAGGAGGCAGACCTGCGCCGCGCTCTTCACGTCCTGGTCCGTGAAGCACTCGCCCTCCTCGACGGGCCACTCGCGCACGGCGAGGAAGTTCGGGTCGCAGCCCTGGACCGTCGCCGGAGCCCAGTTCGTGTGCTCGTAGACGATCTGCGCCTTCGCCCGGACGATCACGGCGACGATTCCCGCCGAGGGGCAGTCGCGCGCGATCGTCGCGGCGTCGTTCGGCGTGAGCGTCTGCACGGAGCCGACGCCGTACTGGACCGCGCCGGAGGACGTCGAGCCGGGCATCACGATGAGCTGGTTCTGGCCCATGCTCTCGATCTGCTTCTGCACGGAGCGCGTCGCGCCCGTGCCGACGGCGACCATGGCGATCACCGCGCTCACGCCGATGACGACGCCGAGCATGGTGAGGGCCGAGCGGATCTTGTTCCGGGCGAGCGCGCGGAGCGCGATCCTGAGCGTCATGAAGATCACGAGAGCGCCTTCCCGGTGTCGTCCACCTTCTGCTGGGCCGCGAGGATCCGGTCCTCGACCTGGGAGTCCTCGACGACGAGGCCGTCCCGCACGTCGATCCTCCGCTTCGCGTAGCGAGCGACGTCGGGCTCGTGCGTGACGAGGATGATCGTGAGCCCCTCGTCGTTGAGCTGCTGCAAGACGGCCATGATCTCGCCCGTGACCTTGGAGTCGAGGTTGCCCGTGGGCTCGTCGGCGAGGAGGATCACGGGCCTGTTCACGAGAGCTCGCGCGATCGCGACGCGCTGCTGCTGCCCCCCCGAGAGCTGGCTCGGGTGGTGGTGCTCCCGGTTCGCGAGGCCGACGCGCGAGAGGCACTCGCGCGCCCGCTCGCGGCGCTCGCGCGAGGAGATCCTGGGGCCGTAGAGGAGCGGGAGCTCGACGTTCTCGAGGGCGCTCGTCCGGGCGAGGAGGTTGAAGCTCTGGAAGACGAAGCCGATCTTGTGCCCTCTCACGTGCGCGAGCTCGTCGCGCGAGAGCTTCGAGACATCGAGGCCGTCGAGCCGGTAGAGCCCCGCCGTCGGCCGGTCGAGGCCTCCGAGGAGGTTCATGAGAGTCGACGTCCCGGAGCCGGAGGAGCCCATGATCGCGACGAACTCTCCCGCCGCGATCCCGAGCGAGACGCCG
>JACQDU010000466.1 GCA_016200955.1 bacterium | reverse complement strand
GGCTCCTCGAGCTCGAGCGCGAGGAGGAGGTCGCTCGCTTCCGCGCCGACACGCTCGCCGCGACGGGAGAGGAGCTCGAGGCGAGAGGCCGGGCGCTCCTCGACCTCGCGATCAAGGACGAGGGCGGCGGCCTCGCCGGGAGGACGATCGTCCAGTTCGAGCCGCGCAAAGGCGACCTCCCGCGGACGCGGCTCGGGCCGGGAGACGCCGTGCGTCTCTCGCGGAAGGACCCGGGAGATCCGAGAAATCCTCTGGGCGTCGTCCTCGACCGCACGCGCGCGAGGATCTCCGTCGCCTTCGACGACGAGCTCCCGCCGTGGGCGGAGGAGCCGCCTCTCCGCCTCGATGTCGCTGGAGACGACGTGAGTTTCTCCCGCGCACGCGAGGCGGTGGACGAGATCGAGAGCGCCTCGGGTCGCGTGGGCGAGCTCAGGAAGATCTTCTTCGGCACGCGCACGCCCGAGATCGATGTGAGGAGGCCCGAGCTCGGGTTCCTCGATGCGACGCTGAACGCGTCGCAGAGAGCCGCCGTGCTGCTCGGCCTTCGATCGCGCGACCTCGCGCTGATCCACGGGCCTCCGGGGACGGGAAAGACGACGACGGTCGTCGAGCTCGTGCGGCAAGCCGTGCGCCGCGGCGAGCGCGTCCTCGCGACCGCTCCGTCGAACCACGCGACGGACAACCTCGTCGAGCGCTTCGTGGCCCATGGAGAGAAGGTCGTGCGCCTCGGCCACCCCGCGCGCGTGTCGCCGGCTCTCCGTGGCGCGACGCTCGACGCTCTCGTCGAGGCGACCTCCGAGCGAGCGCTCGCGCGACAGCTCCTCGAGGACGCCTTCGCGCTCAAGCGGAAGCTCTCCCGCCGGCGCGAGCGCGGGAAGGTCTTCTCCGACGAAGAAAGGGAGGAGCGCGCGGAGATGGCGCGCCTTTTCCGCGACGCGAGGAGGCAAGACGAGGTCGCGCTGCGAGGCGTGCTCGAAGGGGCGAGGATCGTGTGCGCGACGGCCGCGGGCGCGGGGCACGAGCACCTCCGCGGCTCTCGCTTCGACCTCGTGATCCTCGACGAGGCGTCCCAGGCGACGGTCCCGCTCGCTCTCGTGCCGATCGTGCGGGGCGCTCGCTGCGTCCTCGCGGGTGACCACCGGCAGCTCCCGCCGACCGTGCTCTCGCAGGCCGCCGCGAAAGACGGTCTCTCATCGACTCTCTTCGAGCGCATGATCGAGCGCCACCCCGGAGCCGGGACGCTCCTGGAGGTGCAATACCGCATGCACGCCGCGATCATGCGCTTCCCGTCCGAGCGCCTGTACGACGGGAAGCTCGTCGCTCACGGGAGCGTCGCGGCTCACTTGCTTCGCGATCTCCCGGGAATCGACGCCTCGAGGGAAGACGCGGGCGCGCCCCTCGCCTTCTTCGACACCTCGGGCATGGGCCTCGACGAGGAGCTCCAGGAAGGCAGCACGAGCTCGCGCAATCCCGGCGAGGCCGCTCTCGTCGCCTCTCGCGTGCGCTCGCTCCTCGGGCTCGGCCTCGATCCGCGCGAGCTCGCCGTGATCGCGCCCTACGACGCTCAGGCGAAGCTCCTCCGCGAGCTGATCTCCGAGGAAGCGGTCGAGGTCGACACGGTGGACGGCTTCCAGGGACGCGAGAAGGAGGCCGTGATCGTGAGCCTCACGCGCTCGAACGAGCGGGGCGAGGTCGGCTTCCTCGCCGACATCCGCCGCATGAACGTCGCGCTCACTCGCGCGAGGCGGCGGCTCGAGGTCGTGGGAGACGGCGCGACGATCGCGAATCACCCGTTCTACGCGGCGTTCGTCGAGAGCATGCAAGCGAGCGGCGCGTGGCGGAGCGGGTTCGAGATCGAGGGGCCGTCCTGACGCCGAGACCCACGGCCCCTTGACGCCCGAGAAAAGTGACTGGTAATGTCCGCGACTCCCGCCCACTCCCACGAAAGCGCCCGAGGTCAGCGAATGAACGTCCACGAGTTCCAGGCGAAGGAAGTCTTCCGTCGCTTCGGCATCCCCGTTCCCGACGGCGCGGTCGCCGAGACGGCCGATCAGGCCGAGAGGGTCGCCGCGAGCCTGAAGGTGAGCCCTATCGTCGTGAAGGCCCAGATCCACGCGGGCGGCCGCGGGAAAGGCCGCTTCAAGGAGCACGGCCCGCAAGGGCCGGGAGGCGTCGTCCTCGCGAAGGACCCGAAGGAGGCGCGCGCGATCGCCGAGAAGATGCTCGGGAAGACGCTCGTCACGAAGCAGACCGGCGAGCACGGGCGCGTCGTCAAGAAGGTCTACCTCACGGCGGGCTGCGACATCGCGCGCGAGCTCTACGTCGCCGTCGTCCTCGACCGGAAGATCAAGAAGCCGGTCGTCATGGTCTCGCAGGCGGGCGGCGTGGACATCGAGGAGGTCGCCGAGAAGACTCCCGAGAAGATCCTGAAAGAGGCCGTGGACCCGCTGTTCTCTCTCGCGGGCTTCCAGGCGCGGCGGCTCGCCCTCTTCCTGGGCTTGAAGCCGGGCGAGCAGGCGAACGAGGGAGCGAAGCTCCTCAAGGCGCTCGTGCGGGCTTACATGGAGACGGACGCGTCGCTCGCCGAGATCAATCCCATGATCGTCTCCAAGGACGGGAAGGTCATGGCGCTCGACGCGAAGATGAACTTCGACGACAACGCGCTCGAGCGACACCCCGAGATCCTCGCTTACCGCGACAAGAACGAGGAGGAGCCGGCCGAGACTCTCGCGAAGGAGCTCGACCTCTCTTACATCGCGCTCGACGGTGACATCGGCTGCATGGTCAACGGAGCCGGCCTCGCCATGGCGACCATGGACATGATCAAGTACGCCGGCGGCGCTCCCGCGAACTTCCTCGACGTGGGCGGCGGGGCGACCGAGCAGAAGGTCACCGAGGCATTCAAGATCATCCTGTCGTCTCCTCAGGTGAAGGCCGTCCTCGTGAACATCTTCGGCGGGATCATGCGCTGCGACGTGGTCGCCGCCGGCGTGATCGCGGCCGCGAAGAAGCTCGGCCTCAAGGTGCCGGTCGTCGTGCGCCTCGAGGGCGCGAAGGTCCAGGAGGGGAAGAAGCTCCTCGAGGAGAGCGGCCTCGAGCTCGAGTTCGCGAGCGGCCTCGCCGAGGCCGCGCAGAAGGTCGTCGCCGCCTCGCGGGGAGGTAAGTAGCCATGAGCATCCTCGTCGGGAAAGACACGCGCCTCCTCGTCCAGGGCCTCGGCAAGTACGGCATGGTCCACGCCGAGGGCTGCAAGGCCTACGGCACGAACCTCGTCGCCGGCGTTCACCCGGGCAAGGGCGGCACGAAGGTCCTCGACACGGTTCCGGTCTTCGAGACCGTCACGGACGCCGCGCGAGCGACCGAGGCGAACGCGACCATGATCTACGTCCCTCCCTTCGGCGCCGCGGACGCGATCATGGAAGCCGCCGAAGCCGGGATCCCTCTCGTGGCCTGCATCACCGAGGGCATTCCCGCCCTTGACATGACGCGCGTGATCCGCTTCCTCCAGGATCGGCCGAAGACGCGGCTCGTCGGGCCGAACTGCCCCGGCGTCATCACTCCGGGCGAGTGCAAGATGGGGATCATGCCCGGCTACATCCACAAGCCCGGGCACGTGGGGATCGTCTCTCGCTCGGGCACGCTCACGTACGAGGCCGTCTGGCAGGTCACGCAAGCCGGGCTCGGACAGTCGAGCTGCGTCGGGATCGGCGGCGACCCGGTGAACGGGACGAGCTTCGTCGATGTCTTGCGCCTGTTCCAGGAAGACGCCCAGACGAAGGCGATCATCATGATCGGCGAGATCGGCGGCTCCGCCGAGGAAGACGCCGCCGACCTCGTGAAGACCGGCAAGGTCACGAAGCCGGTCGTCGCCTTCATCGGCGGCCAGACCGCTCCTCCGGGGAAGCGCATGGGGCACGCGGGCGCGATCATCTCCGGCGGGCACGGCACCGCGAAGGAGAAGATGAGCGCTCTCCGCGCGGCGGGCGTGACGGTCGCGGACAAGCCGGCCGATATCGCGTCGACTCTCGTGAGGCTCCTGGAAGAAAAGCGGATCGACGCGCGCTGACGCACTCGCACGAATTCGAGACGACTGCCGCGGAGAGGATCACCGCAGAGGCGCAGGGGGCGCGGAGGACACGCAGAGAGTCTCAAGGGAGTCCGTTACATCCGTGTTACGCTCGGTGGTTGGTTGAGCTCCTCTGCGGGCACTCTGCGAGCTCCGCGCCTCTGCGGCTTTCCTTCGTGCGTGAATCGGGGGGCGCCGTGCGATGGAGCCTGAGCGCGCCCCGGAAGGCGCCTGCGAGCTCTGCGGCGAGCGCGCCACGAGCTCGTTCGACGCGCTCGATCCCAAGGAGCCTCGCTTCCGCGTCGTGCGCTGCTCGGCCTGCCGCTTCGGGTGGACTCTCCCGGTCCTCTCCGACGACGAGATCGGCCGCTGGTATCCGAAGACCTACTACGGCGAGGGAAACGTCCGCTTCAACCCGGTCATGGAGCGTCTCGTCCGGATCTTCCGGCGACGCCGGGCGTCGGTGATCGCGCGGAGGATCGCGCCGGGCCCGGCGCTCGACGTGGGGTGCGGACGAGGCCTCCTCCTCTCGAACCTCCGCGAGCTCGGGTTCGAGCCGCACGGGATCGAGCTCTCGGAGCACGCGGCCTTTCACGCGCGGAGCGTCCTCGGGATCGACGTCCAGGTGGCGAACTTCTCCGACCCCGCCGTCGTGCCGCACGGAGGGCCGTTCCGGGTCGTGATCTTCTGGCACACGCTCGAGCACTTCCGCGTGCCCGAGGCCGCCGTGCGGCGGGCGCGCGAGCTCCTCGCTCCGGGCGGGCTCCTCGCGGTCGCCGTCCCGAACTCGGAGAGCGTCCAGGCGCGCTCCGCTCGCGCGGCCTGGTTTCACCTGGACATTCCAAGGCACTACGTCCATTTCGGGACTCGCTCGCTCACGCGACTCCTCGAGAGGAACGGCTTCCGGATCGCGCAGGTGAGCCACTTCTCGCTCGAGCAGAATCCCTACGGGTGGATCCAGAGCCTCTACAACTGGATGGGCTTCGAGTGGAACCTCCTCTACGAGATGCTCAAGAGCGCCACCGCGCGGCGGCAATCGCTGCGCGAGCATCCGATCCAGGTCGTGCTCGTCTTCCTGCTCCTGCCGTTCTTCTTCCCCCTCTCGCTCGGGCTCACTCTCCTCGAGACGCTCCTCCGTCGCGGAGGGACGGTCGAGATCTATGCGAGAAAGACCGGGTAAGCCTCACTTCGGCTCGAGCGCCTCGCCCTCGACGGGATCCATGGGAGGAGCCCCGAGCGACATGAGGAGCCCGCGCGCGACGGCGACTTCCTCGTCCGAGAGGTGAAGCCGCTCGAGGCGAGAGACCCTCGCGACCTTGAGCGCCTCGTCGAGCTCGGAGATCGCGCGGTCGGCGAGAGCGCCCGTGAGAGGC
>JACQDU010000086.1 GCA_016200955.1 bacterium | reverse complement strand
GGCGCGGGCGGCGCGGGAGCGACGGCCGGTTGCTGCGCGGGCGGCTGCTGGGCCGGCGGAGGGGCGGGAGGCTGCGGCGGCGCCGGCTGCTCCGCGAGCAGCTCCTGCGCTCTCCGGAGCTGGACGTCGTCGCGCAGGTCGGCTCGGAAGATCCGGCCCTTCTCGAGCTGGGCCCACGAGCGGAGCTCTCCCCGGAGCTCGCGGCGAAGCACGTCGTGCGAGAGAGTCGTGTCGAGCGTGCGCACCCAGGCGTCGAAGCCCGGGTAGCGCTCGACCTTCCCCTCGTCGTCCTTCGCGAGCGCGAGGAGGATCTCGGCCGTCGGGGCGCCGTGGATCCTGACGTAGCGCTCGAACGCTCCCTCGCCGCGGAGGCGGAGGACTTCTTCCTGCTCGGCGGGCGTCAGGGGAGCGGGCGGGAGGTCGATGTCGGGGAGGACCTTCCGCGGGGCCTGCTCCTTCCGCGCCTTCTCGTTCTCCTTCTCGGTCAGGTAACGGAAGGTCGACATGAGGATGAACCGCTCGCCGTTCGCGCTCGCGACGTAGACGGGGCTCTGGCCGACTCTCTTGCCCCAGGTCTTGGTTCCGAGGACTCGCGTCGGAGCGTTCGTCCTCACGTCGCGCAGGGCGGCCGCGAGCATCTCGCTCGCGCTCGAGCTGCCGCCGTTCACGAGGACGATCATGGGCCAGGCCGGCCGCGTGGCGGGATCGGCGACCGTCACGAGCTTGGAGGGTACGAGCCCCTCGACGCCGCCGTTCCGCGCCGCGCTCTCGGTCAGGGCGACGATCTTGCCGCCGCCGAGGAAGATGCTCGCGACGCTCATGCAGGCCGCGACGGAGCCGCCCGGGTTGTCGCGCAGGTCGAGCACGAGCGAGCGGAGGCCCTGCTTCTCGAGCTGCTTCAGGGCCGAGTCCACCTCGTCGCCGGTCTGCGAGACGAAGGTGTCGATCCGGACGTAGCCGACTCCTCCGGGGAGGAGCTCGGACACGACGTTCGGCGAGGAAGGAACGCGGGCTTCCAGGTCGACGTCGTGGCCGCGGGAGAAGCCCTCGCGGAAGATCCTCAGGCGGATCTTCGTGTCTCCGTTCACGCGCCGGTAGATCTCGTCGCGCGTCATGAGAGTCACGGGCCGCCCGTCGATCTCGACGATCGTGTCGCCTTCCTGGAGCCCTTCTTCCTGGGCGTCGTAGCCGTGGAAGATGTGGTCGATCGTGCAGACCCCGTGCGCGTCGACGATCTTGACGCCGTCCACGAGCTTGAGGCCGTAGCCCTTCACGTGATCGCCGAACAGGCTGAGGGCCGCCAGGCGCGCGAGCATCCGCTGGTCTATGAACTGCGTGAAGGGATCTCCCGTCGCCGCGATCGCCCCGCGCGCGAGCACGTCCGTGAGCGTCCACGCCTCCTCGGGCGAACGCGGGCCCTTCTTCTCGTCCCACAGGAGCGTGTCGAGGACTTGGTAACAGCGGTCGAGGTCGCCTTCCCTCACGCGGCCGGGCTCGAGGGCGTGGCGGAGGTCGTCGCGAGGCTTGCCCTCGAGGAGGTGGAAGCCGTTCCCTCGCCCGCCCACGTGGTCGCGGAGCGCCTCGATCGCGGCCTCGCGGCACTTCTCGTCCGTGAGCTTCTCGCGGTCCACGTGGAGGGTCCTGAGCTTCTCGATCACTTCCTCGACGACCCGCTTCGACCGCTCGAGGTTCGTGCTCTTCCAGAGATAAGGCTGAGGGGTCGTGGGAGAGGAGACCGCGGCCGGCGGGTTCTGCGCGGGAGAAGGAGGAGACCCGCTCGGCCCGTCCGCCGACGCGAGGGCCGGCAGCGAGGCCGCCAGGAGGAGGAGCGCGCGCGCGAGACCGCGCGAGGTGAGCGTGCGCATGGGAGGAGCCCCCGCCGAGGGTAGATACGCACCGTTATACCAGCGAGCGCGCGGGTTCGCTCAACCATCGAGGCTCGCGTGGCTCCCGTTCGCCGCAACCTGCGCGCCCAGGGAGATCCCGAGGGCACGCGCGGTCCAGACGAGCTCACTCTCGGGAGAGACGCGCTTGACCTTCGAGATCGCCTCCGCGAGAGGGACCAGGTGCATCTGGGCGCCGTCGATCGCGACCATCTTGCCGAAGGCCTTCTCCTGGACGGCCCGGACCGCTCCCGCGCCGAAGCGTGTCGCGAGGATCCGGTCGTGGGGCGTCGGCACTCCCCCTCGCTGGAGGTGGCCGAGCACGGTCACGCGCCAGTCGAGGCCGGTCGCGGCGCCGACGGCTCGAGCGACCCTCTCGGCGGCGCCGATGAGCCGGCGGTCCTCGGGAGGCTTTCGCTCGTCTTCTCCCATGTAAGACGGGCTCCCGCCCTCCTCGAAGGCGCCCTCGGCGACGACGACGATCGTGTACTCGCGGCCCTGGAGCTTCCTCTCGTGGATCTTTTCCACGATGCGCTCGATCCGGTAAGGGATCTCGGGGATCAGGATCACGTCCGCGCCGCCCGAGATCCCGGAGGCGAGGGCGATCCAGCCCGTGCTGCGCCCCATGACCTCGATGAACATGACGCGGTGGTGGCTCTCGGCGGTCGTCTGGAGCTTGTCGATCGCGTCGCTCGCCGTCGCGACGGCGGTGTTGAAGCCGAACGAGACGCTCGTCGCGGCGAGCTCGTTGTCGATCGTCTTCGGGACTCCGACGACCTTGAGCCCCTTCTCCGAGAAACGGTGAGCGATCGTGAGGGACCCCTGCCCACCGATCACGACGAGGCCGTCGAGCCCGAGCCACCGGACGCTGTCCAGGACCTCCTTCGAGCGGTCCTTTCCCTCGATCGCGAACGGGTTCGCGCGCAGGGTCGTTCCGAGGACGGTGCCTCCTCGCGCGACGAGCCCTCTCACGTCGTGGAGCGAGAGCGGGCGCACCGAGGGCGGCGAGAGGAGGCCGCCGAAGCCGTTCAGGATCCCGACGATCTCCGAGCCGTACTCGCAGATCGCCGACTTCACGATCGCTCTCACGACGGCGTTGAGGCCCGGAGCGTCGCCGCCTCCCGTGAGCACGCCGATCTTCAAGCAGTCCCTCGAGGGCGGGATCATACCCGGGAGAAGAACCGGCTTGCTTGAAGACTCTCTCGCGCTTTTGCTATTCTCCGCCCCCCTCCCAGGAGAAACTGGACCCTGTGAACGGAAAGAATCCCCCGACAGGCAAGGGTCCTCCGCCCCAAGGCGGCGGAAAGAAGGAACCGCAGCAGCCCGGCGGCCCCCCCGCGACCACCGGCGGGCCGGGAGGCATGTCGGACTCCGAGCAGCGGCGCGCCGCGCGCGTCCGCTTCGGTGCGGGCGACAACCTCGAGGTGCGCTACAAGTTCCTCTCGAAGCTCCCGGGCTGGAAGAGCTCCGAGGTCTACACCGGGAAGATCATCAACCTCTCGAAGGGCGGAGCGCTCTTCATGGGCACCGTCCCCGACACCTCGTGGCTCCCGAAGCTCGGCGAGGGCTCGATCCTCCTCGGCATGAACGTGATCGCGCCGGGTTACAAGCCGGTCAAGGCGCTCGCGAGCCTCCGCTGGACGCGCGCGACCGAGCCCCAGCTCTACGAGCTCGGCGTCCAGTTCGAGCAGCTCGAGCCCGAGCACCGGACGACGCTCGATCGATTCCTCATCTCTCATCAGATCAAGACGCGCCGGATCAAGCGCTAGGAGCGTGTTGGCCTAAGCCCGCTCGAGGGCAGGGCGGCGTAGCCGGCCGTGATGGTAGGCATGGCGTCGGGTGATCCCAGAGCCGTGCTTGCGCTGCGTGGGGCGACTTTCGTCGCCCCGCCCCTAGACGGCGAGGGCGTCGCCGCCTTAGAGAGTGGCATCTGCCGTTCCCGTGAGACGGCCTCGACCGTCACGCCGGCGTCAGGCTCACCGCCCGTCCCCGCTTCTGGGAGTTTGTCGGCCCACGGACGCGCGAGCGGGCGCCGCACGGGCCTCTAAGTCGAGCCGGCATGGAGGCTCGAAGGCCTCGGGCCGCCGGCGCACGGGATTTGCCGTCCTCTCCCCTCTCTGTCTGGGGGGAACCGTTCGTGAGAGTCACGGAAGTGTGGCTGTTCGTCGCCGTGGTGCTGGCGACGTCGGGGTGCGGCGAGTCGGGGAAGCACACGGGGGCGCCTCCCGCGAGCGTCTCGCCCGCGGCGACCGCGGAGACCTCCGAGCCGGCGGTCGAGGACCGGACCTCGACGCCGGATGCTCCGGCTGCGACTCCGCCGCCCGTGACTCCTCCGAGCACGACCGACCCGGGGACGGAGCCGCCGCCTCCGCCCCCGCCCCCGGCGAAGGACGCGCTCGCGGTGGCGGTCTGGCTGCCTTACTGGGCCTCGACCTCGAGCATGGACACGGTCAAGGCCGAGGTCGGGAAGTCGATCAACGAGGTCGACGTCTTCGCTTACTCCCTCAACACCGACGGGAGCCTGGGAGTCAAGGCGCACGCCCACGACGCCGCGCTCATCTCGGCGATCCACGCGAACAGGTCGCTCGCTTTCATGACGTGCACGGGAGATGGAGCCTCGACCGTCGTCCCCTCGGCCACTCTCCGCGCGGCTTTCGTGAAGGCCGTCGTCAAGGAGTGCGACACCTGGGACCTGGACGGCGCCGACCTCGACTTCGAGACGCTCGCCTCCACGAACCGGAAGGACTTCACGACGCTCTGCAAGGACCTCGCCTCGGCGCTTCACGACAAGTCGAAGCTCCTCTCGATCACCGTGATCGCGAAGACCGCCGATCACGTGAGCTGGGGAGCGGCCGACGCGCTCGACTACGCGAAGCTCGGGAAGATCGCGGACAGCTTCAAGCTCATGACCTACGACTACTCCGGCCCGTGGGGCGGCCCCGGGCCGATCGGCCCGATCTACTGGTCGGAGAAGGTCCTCGCCTTCTGCGACACCGCCGGCGTGGACAAGACGAAGACTTACCTCGGGGTTCCCTTCTACGGGAGAGACTGGCCCGCGAGTCACAAGCCCGGCGCGAAGGACGTCCCCGCTCTCACGACGACGGCGGCCGAGGCGCTCGCGCTCTCGGCGACCAAGGCCGTCACGCTCGACGAGAAGGCGGGCGAGGCGACCTTCGAGTACGTGAAGGCGGGCGAGACGCACACCGTCTGGTTCACGAACGACGATGCCTTGAAGGCGAAGGCCGCCTTCGCGAAGAAGAAGGGCCTCGCGGGGATCTGCTGCTGGTCGATCGGGCAAGACGGCGTCGACTTCTGGAAGACGCTCGCCGAGGCGAAGAAGTAGAGCGAGAACCGCAGAGACGCAGAGCGTCGCGCAGAGGCACGCAGAGAACGACTTCATGGACTTCTCCGCGAAGACTCAGCGTCCTCCGCGCCTCTGCGGTCGCCGTTTTCTCTTCTAACGGACTTGCCTCGAGGAAAACTCGCCTGGCACGCGGCTCTCGACGGTGAGCGTCTCGCCGGCACGGGTCGGGTGAGGGACGTCGAGCCGCCGCGCATGGAGGAAGTGTCGTCCGAGCCGGGCGTGCTCGCCCGCCGGCGCTCCGTAGAGCTCGTCTCCCACGATCGGATGGCCGGCTTCCGAGAGGTGGACGCGGATCTGGTGCGTGCGGCCCGTCAGAGGAGCGCACTCCACGAGCGTGGTCTTCCGTCCTCGACCGAGCACGCGGACGTCCGTGATCGCTTTCTTGCCGCCGGCTCGGACGGAGCGCCAGGTCTCGTCTCTCCCCTTCGTCTTCTTCCCGGGAGAAAGAAAAGACTCGATCCGCCAGGCTTCTCGCTCGACCGTGCCGTGCACGAGGGCGACGTAGGCTTTCCTGGCGGCGCCCTCCCGGAAGGACTCCGAGAGAGCCGCCAGAGCGCGGGCGTCTCTCGCGAACAGGAGGACGCCCGAGGTGTCGCGGTCGAGCCGGTGCGGGGCTTCCAGGAAGTCGGCCTTCGCGAGTGCGAGCTTCGAGCGGAGGAGCGAGAGAGCGCTCGCGCGCGCGAGGTCTCTCGTCGGAGTCGAAGGGACGCCCGCGGGCTTGTCGACGGCGACGACGGACTCGTCCCGGTAGAGGATCACGAGCGGAGGAGGAGGCCGCCGCGAGAGCGAGCGCACGGCCCGATCTTACAGAAAGTCGAATCGAGCCGGCTCGCGCGCTCGTAGGGACCCCGGTGCCCGCGGTCGCTCGGGGCCTTGACCTCCTCCCGGCGAGGGCCTAGGCTCCGCTTGTCTCGAGGAGCCGATGAACCAGCAGAAGACCGAGAGGGCCTCGGCGCTCACGACGCTCTCCGACGAGGAGGAGAGCTTCCGGCGCGCGGTCCGCGACTTCGCGGAGGAGACGATCAAGCCCCGGGTTGCTCGCATGGACCGCGAGGCGGCCATCGACCCCGAGGTCATCCGGGCCTGCTTCGACTTCGGCCTCATGGGCATCGAGATCCCCGAGGAGTACGGCGGGCAAGGCGGCAGCTTCTTCCAGGCCGTCCTCGCCGTCGAGGAGCTCGCGCGCGTCGATCCCTCCGTCGCCGTCATGGTGGACGTGCAGACGACGCTCTTCGAGAACCTCGTCCTCCGCTGGGCGTCCGTCGAGCAGCGCGCGGCTGTCCTCCCGCGCGTCTCCAAGGACACGGTCGCGGCGTACGCTCTCTCCGAGGCGGGCTCGGGCTCGGACGCGTTCGCGCTCGCCTGCCGCGCGAAGGACTCGGGGAGCGAGTATCGCCTCACCGGCCGGAAGCTCTGGATCACGAACGCCGCGGAGGCCGGCGTCTTCGCGCTGTTCGCGACGGTCGATCCCAAGCTCGGCTACAAGGGGATCACCTGCTTCCTCGTCGAACGCGACGCGCCGGGCTTTCAGGTCGGCAAGAAGGAAGACAAGCTCGGGATCCGCGCCTCCTCCACGTGCGAGCTCATCCTCGAGGACTGCCCGGTCCCGAAGGCGAACGTCCTGGGAGAGGTCGGCAAGGGCTACAAGGTCGCGATCGAGACCCTGAACGAGGGAAGGATCGGGATCGGCGCCCAGATGGTCGGCCTCGCCCAGGGAGCGCTCGACGCCTCGATCCGATACGCGAGCGAGCGCCAGCAGTTCGGCAAGAAGATCGGCGAGTTCCAGGCCGTCCAGTTCACGCTCGCCGACATGGCGACCGACGTGCACGCCGCTCGCCTCATGGTCTACGAGGCCGCTCGCCTCCGCGACTCGGGGAAGCCTTTCCTCACGCAGGCGGCCATGGCGAAGCTCTTCGCCTCGCGCACCGCGGAGCGCGTCGCCTCGAAGGCGATCGAGGTCCACGGCGGGAACGGCTTCACCAAGGAGTTCCCCGTCGAGAAGTTCTACCGCGACCAGAAGGTCGGGCAGATCTACGAGGGGACCAGCAACATGCAGCTCAACACGATCGCCAAGCAGGTCATGAAGAGCTAGCTCTCTCTCAAGACGAAAGAAAACCGCAGAGGCGCGGAGGACGCAGAGTCTCGCGGAGGTGCCGGAGTGTTCTCTGCGGACCTCTGCGGGCGCTCAGCGCCTCTGCGGTTCATGTCGTTTTTTCAAGTGGAGCGTAGACCTTGCTCGCGTTGCCCTCGCGCGTCGAGACTAGGCCCGTGACCTCGCCCGACAGGATCGAGAAGCTCGCCGTCGACGTGAGACGGAAGATCGAGGGCGATCCCGCGTGGCGCCGGAAGGACGCGCGCTCGCGGTGGATCTGTCCGTGCTGCGGGGAAGCGCAGGAGAGCGTCTCGCTGGCCTCGCCCGAGGCCATGTTCGAGAAGGCGCCCGCTCTCGCGGCGAGGCACCTCTTGCTTTCCTGCAAGAGAGGCCCCCCGGAGGGCGCGAAGGGATCGTCCGCGGCGCCGCGGGTCGCGAAGAAGAGCGCGGCCGTCTTCCAGCACATCGACGAGTCCGCGCTCGACAAGCGCGAGGCTCAGAAGGAGCCGTCGGGTCTCGGCTCGGCGTCGTCGTCCGGCGCGAAGGCGGCGGAGAAGGCGTCGTTCGCCGACTACCGCCGCGAGATCGAGCGAGAGCTCGAGCAAGTGCGCGCCCAGGTCCCTGGCTCGAGCGTCGGGAACGCGCTCCCGCTCGAGGACACGCAGCACGCGGATGCCGAGGAGTCCTCTCGCGTCGCCGAGAGGATGGGCTTCGAGCTCCGCTTCCTCATCCGAGCGAGCGCTCCTCCACGCGGAGACTTCGTGGAGGCGCTCCGGCTCGATGGGAACCGCCTCGGCCTGATCCTGGGAGGAGTCACGGGAGAAGACCAGGACGCCTCCCTCGTCGCGGCCATGGCGCGGAACCTCCTCCGGATCGCCGCTCGCCGCGAGACCGACCCCGCGCAAGCTCTCCGCCGCGTGAACGCGGAGGTCTTCGAGGACCTGGGAGCGCGCTCGTTCGTCTCGGCCGGCTTCGCGATCCTCGATGGATCGAAGCGCCGGGTAGCGATCGCTCGCGCGGGGCTCACGCCTCCTCTCCTCTCGAATCCGCGGCGCGAGCCCGCGTTCGTCGCGATCGAGCCCGAGGGCATGGTCATGGGGATCGACAAGGGGCCGATCTTCGATGCCGCTCTCGAGACCCGCACGCTCGAGCTCTCGGCGGGAGACCTCCTCGTCTTCGCCACGAATGGCCTCCTCGAGGTGAGGGGCGGCTCTCCGCAGGAGGAGCTCGGGCGGGAGCGGTTCCACGAGACCGTCCGGCGCTACGGGAGGCACGAGGCCGAGTATCTCGTGCACAAGCTCGGGCAGAGCCTCGAGGAGTTCTCGCGCGACGGGGCGCAGGGAGCGGATATCTGCGTCGCCGCCCTCAGGCTCCCGCCGCCGGCTTGAGAGATTCCTCTCTGGTAGGATCAGCCGCGAACTCCCGGACGACCCATGCGCACAGGCATCCTCGGCGGCTCGTTCAACCCGATCCACAACGGCCACCTCGCGATCGCGCGCGCCGCGCGCGCCGCGCTCGGGCTCGACCGCGTCGTGCTCGTGATCTCCGCTCGCCCGCCGCACAAGCAGGGAGACACGACGCTCGCTCCGCCGGAGGACAGGCTCGCCATGGCTCGCCTCGCCGTCCTGGGAGAGAAGGGCCTCGAGGTCTCGGACCTCGAGCTCGAGCGCGAGGGGCCCTCTTACACGATCGACACGGTCCGTTCTTTCCTGAGAGAAGACGCGGGAGGCGAGGTTCACTTCATCGTCGGAGCCGACGGGCTCTCTCTCCTGTCCTCCTGGAAGGAGATCCACGAGCTCCTGAGGATCGGCGGCTTCGCGGTGGTCGCGCGGCCCGGCTTCGACCCGCGCGAGGAGATCGAGCGAGCCCGCCCCGCCCTCGGCGCCGACGCCGCGGAGCGTCTGCTCCGGGGAATCCTGCCCATGACCCCGGTCGCCGTCTCCGCGACCGAGATCCGCGCCCGCGTCGAGGAGGGGCGCTCGATCGAGGGGCTCGTGCCCGAGGCCGTCCGGGAGTACATCTCCGCGCGCGGTCTCTACCGGAAGCCGGAAGCATCGAGAAAATCCAAGTGAGAAAGGCCAACTGATGGGAGAAGCCGCACCGCTCGCGAGCGTCATCGCGCTCGACCGGCACGAAGGGAACCGAGTCGAGCTCCGCGGCTGGGTCTACAAGACGCGGGCGAAGGGGAAGCTCTGCTTCCTCCACGTCCGCGACGGCACCGGGATCGTGCAGACGATCCTCGCCAAGGGGAACGTCCCGGACGAGGCCTTCGACCACGCGGGCAAGGCCGCCATCGAGAGCTCGATCGTCGTCCGCGGCCTCGTCAAGAAGGACGCCCGCGCTCCGGGCGGGTTCGAGCTCGACCTCGACCACGCCGAGATCGTCTCTCCCGCGACGGCCGAGTATCCGATCGCGCACCAGGAGGAGCAGGGCACCGACCACCTCCTCTCGATCCGCCACCTCTGGCTGCGCTCGAAGAAGCAGCACGCGATCATGCGGGTGAGGAACGAGGTCGAGAAGGCGATCCGAGACTTCTACTACGAGCGCGGCTTCGTGCTCGTGGACGCCCCGATCTTCACGCCGAACGCCTGCGAGGGGACGACGACTCTCTTCGAGGTGAAGTACTTCGACGAGTTCGCTTACCTGACACAGTCGGGCCAGCTCTACATGGAAGCCGCGGCCATGGCCCACGGGAACGTCTACTGCTTCGGTCCGGTCTTCCGCGCCGAGCGCTCGAAGACGCGGCGGCACCTGACCGAGTTCTGGATGGTCGAGCCCGAGATGGCTTACGCCTCTCTCGACGACGTCATGCGGCTCGCGGAAGACTTCGTCTCCTACGTCGTCCAGCGCGCCCTCGAGCGGTGCCAGCGCGAGCTCAAGGACCTCGAGCGCGACACGAAGCCGCTCGAGAGCATGAAGACTCCGTTCCCGAGGATCAGCTACGACGACGCCGTGAAGCTCTTGAACGAGAAGGGCCACAAGTTCGAGTGGGGCGGCGACCTCGGCTCTCCCGACGAGACGGAGATCTCGAAGAGCTTCGACCGCCCCGTCATGATCCACCGCTATCCGGCGCAGGTGAAGGCCTTCTACATGCGCACCGACCCCGCGAGCCCGAAGCACGCTCTCTGCGTGGACGTGATCGCGCCCGAGGGAGTGGGCGAGATCATAGGCGGCGGCGAGCGCGCGATCGACCTCGCCTTCCTCGAGAAGAAGATCGAGGAGGAGAAGCTGCCCAGGAAGGCCTTCGAGTGGTATCTCGACCTCCGGCGGTTCGGGTCGGTCCCTCACGCGGGCTTCGGGCTCGGGCTCGAGCGCACCGTCCAGTGGATCTCGCTTCAGCAGCGGCTCTCGCTATCGGACGAGCAGCTGGCGGCCGTGCTGAAGGAGGTCGTCGAGGTCGGCTCGCTCGACGAGCTCGACCGCATGGAGGCGTCGGAGATCATAGACGACCTCATGCGCCGCGCCGAGGAAGCGGGCGTGGACACCTCGCCCCAGGCCGGGACGGCGACGGAGAAGCAGGTCAAGTTCATGAAGTCGCTCAAGCGACGCGCGAAGCTCGACGACGCCGCCTTCGAGAAGATCGTCGAGGAGACCGCGGGAGTGAAGAAGCTCGAGGACGTGGGGAAGCGCGAGGCCTCGGCTCTCATAGACAAGCTCCTCGCGCTCTCGGGCGGAACTCCTTCCAAGCCTCCGGGCGAGCGAGGCGCGCCGCCTTCGCGCGCTCCCGCTCCTCGGTCGGCTCCTCCCGCTCGCTCGAAGGCTCCGGCGCCGAAGCGGCCCGCGGCGGACGCGGGCGCCGCTCCTGACGAGCGTCCGCCCGACCGGCCGGACGAGGGGCCGGCCGACGAGGACGAGGACCTCCCGTTCTGATCAGCGGGAGATCGCCGCCGAGGTCAGTCCTTGGTCTTCGTCTTCCCCGTCTCCGTTTTCGCCGCCGCGTTCTCCTTGATGTACTTCACGACCTCCTCCGTGAGCTCGTCCTTCTCGGTCCCGATCTTGGTCACGATCGTGACGTGGCCGCGCTCCTTCACCTCGAGCGACTTCGTCTTGACGCCGGCTTCCTCGAGCTTGGACGCGAGCGCCTTTCCCGCCATGCGCAGGTTGATCGGGTCGTCCTCGCCCCACGTCACGAAGAAGGGCGGCTTGTCCTTGCCGACGTGGTTGAGCGGAGCCGCGTCGTCGCGCGTCTCGGCGGGGAAGACGTCGGGGAAGACGGCGAGACAGACAGTGCCGAACGGGCCGCTCATCGGGATCACGCCCTTGCGCGCCGAGAGCTCGAGCCCCTGCTCCTTGAGGTAGGTCGGGTCGAGCCCGACGAGCGCCGAGAGGTGCCCTCCCGCGGACTGCCCGGAGACGAACAGGGCGTCGGGATCGCCCTTGTGCTCCTTCACGTTCTTCTTGAGCCAGGCGAGCGCACGCGCCACGTCACGCACGTGCTCGGGGTGCTTTACGGACGGGCTCAGGCGGTAGCCCACGATCGCCGTCAGGATCCCTCGCTTCGCGAAGGCCGCTCCGACGTGCCGGAACATCGCCTTGTCGCCCATCTTCCACCCACCTCCGTGGACCCACGCGAGGACCGGGAAGGGCCCGTCCCCCTTGGGCACGTAGAGGTCGAGGCAGTTCTTCTTCTCGTCGCTGTCCTTGCCGTCGTAGTAGGAGAGGCTCTTCTTGACAACGAACTCGACGTCCTCGGCGTCGGCCGGGACCGCAACCGAGCCGAGTACGAGCGCCACCGCGCAGGCGAGCACGGACCACATCTTCCTGGAGCACCTCATGACGCACTTCCTTCCACTGTCGTTCCCTCTTCCGTGACCTCGCGACGCCGGAGCCCGGCGTCGAGTGAGCTTCAGGGAGCGCGGCCCCTCGTCGCGGCCTCGAGCAGCCTCGGAGCGTCGGGGGAGACCCACGCTCCCGCGCGCTCGCGAGCCTTCGCCATGAGAGCGGCGCGGAGCAGGGCAGGGTCGCCTTGCGGCGCCGTCTCCTTCGCGGGCTCGCGGTCGCACTCGCAGAGACAACCGGCGCGCGCGTCCACGTCCTGCTCGAGGAGGCGCGCGATCACGCGGCGGCGCACGACCGGGTCATGCTCGTAACCGCGCCGGACCGCCTCCCGGACGAGCGCCTCCTCGTCCACGAGCTGCTCGAGCGCACTCTCGATCTCCACGGGCGACGGCTCTCGCGGCTTCGCGAGCGAGACGCGCGCGCCCTGCTCCTCGGCTCCGAAGGGTCGAGGAGTGGCGCGGGCGAGAGCGAGGTCGCGCACGTCCGCCTCGCCGATCGCGACTCCGTCCACGACCGCGAGCGTCCCTCCCCGCAGAGAGGGCTCGGGCTCGTCCCGGCGGGAGCCGAGCACGAGGATCGCGAGCGCTCCGGTGAGGAAGATCGAGGTCCCGGGAGCTCGTCTCACGTTTTCACCTCGCCTCGCGCCGGCCTGGCACGTCGATCGCGGCGTGGCTCCGGGCGTTTGCCGTCATCGCGTCCGAGAGCCGCCGTCTCGCCTCGAGCTTCCAGCGGAGCTCGACCTCGTGGCGGCGGTGCTCGCCGTCGAGGCCACGGAGCTCCGCCTCGTGCGCTCGCTCGAACCGCGAGAGGTCGGTCTCGCTCGGGCGCAGCGCGGCGAACGGCTTGGCAACGTCCTCGAGATAGACTTTGATCATGAGGAGACGGCGGACCACGCGGTCGTCGCGGTCGAGACACCGGCGGAGCCCTTCCTCCCAAAGGGCCTCGTCGTCCACGAGCGCCTCGAGCGCGCGCGAAAGCTCCTCACCCGTGAGCGGTGCTCCGCCTCTCCCGCGGGCGGCCGCCTCGCAGCGCGCGCGCGCCACGACCTCGCCCGCCGTGAACTCGCGCGTCCCCGCGCGCGCCACCACCGGAGAATCGCTCGCGCGTACGGTCGCCGGCCCTCCTCCCAGGAACACGCCGAGGCTCGCGACGGCGAGAACGGTCGAGGGTCGCATGGCTCCCCCGCTCACTTCTTCGTCACGAAGATCGGGGAAGACCAGGCGCGCTCGGCCAGCACCTTCGCGTTCGCCGGCGGGTTCGGGAGCCCCGCCCCCTCCGGGGTCTGGCAAGTCGTCGTCGGGAACTGGAGCGCGCGCACGTAGTAGTAGGTCGAGGCGGTGATCGCGGCCGGATCGGTCCACGTGGTCACCGCTCCGTCGAGACCGGCCTCGCCCGACCCCGTGATCGTCGCGACCTTGACGCCGTTCTTGACGATCTCGAACGACTGGATCCTCGCCGTCGAGAGGTCGTTGTTCTGGCCGGCGAGCGGCCCGTAAGGCGCGACCGCCGTCGGAACGGGCCAGGGTTGCCCGAGCGCCTTCATCGAGAGCGTCACGTGAGCGCCGCTCGTCGCCGTCGTCGACTGCCCCATGAGGACGCCCGACGCTTGGTCGGTCGTGGCCGTCACCCAGAGCTGGATCCTGGCCCCCGAGGTGCCGTACGTGAGCCTCGACTTGAGCCCCGACCAGATCGCGGCGCGCGTCTTCGCGGCTGCGAAGACGACGGCGTGTCCGCCGCTCGCGAACCAGGGGACCGTGTAATAAGCCTTCGTGTTCGCGGCCCGAGCGTTCCCGTTGTGGACGTACCAGGCCTCGAACACGTTCCCGGGTTGTGCGTTGTGGCCGTCCGTGTTCGCGATGATCCCGAGCTGATAGCCGTCGAGGCCGGTCGACCGCCACTTGTCGAGCGCCGCGACGACGCTCGCAGTGCTCACGAAGCCGACTCCCTGGATGTGGAGGTAAGCGTCCTCGGCCTCGGAGCTCCCGTGCTTGGAGAAGACCTCGACGAGGCGCTGCCGGTCGGCGTTCACGTAGGACCAGTCCGTCGCGCAGTCCTTCTCCGCCGTCGTGTGCGGGTTCGTGATGTAGTCCGCGAGAGGGTTCCTGCTCACGAACGCATCGAGCGCGCTCCAGAGAGACGCGGGGTCCGAGGCGTCGTAGGCGCTCGTCACGGCGGAAGGGAGGACGTAGCGCCCGTCGGCTCCCTTGACGCTGTTCCAGATCACGCACTTGTGGCCCGTGTAGCTCTCGTTCGGCACGAGCGCCTGGCTCGTGAGCGCGGGCTGTCCCGTCCACTCCCAGCCGCAGAACGTCACGAAGCGCCCGTCTTCCTGGAAGGCGTCGGCGGCCGCGATCTCGTCGGCCCAGGTCGAGGGGCTCATGCTTCCCTGGAGCGTGACGCCGCCACCGTTGATGACGAACTGCTCGCTGTGGTCGGTCACGCAGCAGAAGTCGAGCTGCGCCGTGTCGCGCGCGAAGAGGAGCGCGGCGTAGGGGTCCTCGTTCGGCAACGAGGCTCCCCACTGGGACGCGTCGGGCGAGTAGTAGGTGTGGTCGTGGAGGTCGCCGTAGTACGGAGTCAGCCCCGAGTACGCGAGCTGCGGGTCGGCGGGAGCTGCCGGCGCATCCTGCGCCCTAAGGGCGAGCGCCGGCGCGGCGAGGACCAGGACCACCGCGAGGAGCCTCGTCTTACCCATGAGACCGTTCCTTTCTCTCGGAGAAGCGCGCAGAGCACAGCGCGATCCCGGCGATGCACGTCGCCGGGTAGATGAGGAGCGAGCAACGGAAGTCGGGACGAGGCCGCAAGGAGACCCGGAAGGTGTCTCCCGCGGGTCCGAAGACGAAGCCGCGAGCGTCGGGCTCTCCCTCGACCGACACGCGCGCGAGGTCGCGGTGCTCGAGGTCCGCGTCCGCGAGGAAGCGCGACTGGAGCCAAAGCGCGCCGCCCTCCGGCCTCTCGAATCGTAGGTCGATCCTCACGAGGTCGAGGCCTTCGGCCGACGCCTCGAGAGAGCGGATGTCGGCCGGCGCCCCTCGCTCGGAGAAGACGGCAAGGCGAGAGCGCGCGTACGCGGCGAGGACCGGGTCGTGCGCGAGGATCCGCGCGTCGCGCTCCCGGGCGAGAGCGTGCGCGACGTCGCACGCGCGGGCGAGGACGACCCAGCGGACCTCGCCCGTCGCGATCGAGACCTCCGACCGCGAGGGCTCGGTCGAGTGAGCGCGCGCGGGCCAGGGCTCGAGGGCAAGGACGAGCGCCATCAGGGCGATCACTCTTCTCACGCTCCTCGCCTCTCCTCCTCTGGCGGTGTCTCTGCAAGAGAGGGGCCCTTCGTAAGTCGCGCGCGGGGCGATGGGCCGAACGGCCGCGCTCGGGTGAACCCGACGGAGAGTCGGGCCGACCCGACTCTCGTGCGGGGAACGAAGTCGTCAGCGAGAGAGGAGGAATTTCTTGAGAGGGGTGTCCGGCAGGCGCCCGACGACGAGGACGTACCGGGTCTTCTGGCGGCGGTTCGCGCCGCCCGGTGCGCACTCGAGGCACGGCTCGATCGCCTCGGCGTAGGGGGACTTCGGGTCGCGCTCGCGTATCGCCTTGCAGACCTTGCGCGTCTGCTCCTCGTCGTGAGTGAGGACGCACGCCGCGAGGAAGACGAAGAGGTAGCGGACCGGCAGCGCCTTGTCGGCCGCGGCCGCCTCGCCGAGCTCACGGCGCGATCCCTCGAAGTCCCCATCGAGGAGGAGGACGCGCCCGAGAGCGGCGTGCGCGAGCGCGGCGGAAGATCCGCGATCCGCCGAGAGGACCTTCGCCGCGAGAGCACGGACCGCGGCTCGATTGTCCTCGTGCTCGGCCGCCAGGATCGGCTCGAGCGCGGCCGGCGGCAGCGGCTCGGGCGGCTGCGGTTCCACGGGAGGAGGCGCGGCCGGCGGCTCGGGCATCGTCGACACCGGCGGCGTTGACGGACCGGGTTGCGTGCGCCAGCGCGAAACGCCGACTGCGGCCGCCCCCGCGAGAACCACCGCGAGCGTCGCCGCGATCAATGCCACCGTGACGGAGCGCCCGACCTCGGAGCGCGGGAGCGGAGCGATCGCTGCCTCGAGCCCGTCGGCAAGCTCACGGTCGGTCGGTCTCCGCGCGGGATCCTTGGACAGTGCCGCGAGGCAGACGGTCGCGAGAGCTTCGGGGACCGAGGGCGGCAGCGGAGTGACCTCCCCGTCGATGACTCGCACGATCGTCGCCTTGGGGTCGGACGGCGGCGCACCCTCGAAGTACGGAAGCCCCCCGGCGAGGTGCTCGTAGAGGATCGCTCCGAGAGCGAAGACATCGACCGAGGGCCCGGCCTCGTAGGCGTTCCCCGCGGCGACCTCGGGAGCCATGTAAGCGAGGGTGCCGAGCGCCATGCCGGGGCCGGTCACTCGCGGGCCGCGGTCGGGATCGATCGACCGCACGAGGCCGAAGTCCACGAGACGAGGCTCGCCCTCGTTGTCGATGAGGATGTTCGCGGGCTTCACGTCTCGGTGGACGATCCCGGCGTCGTGCGCGAACTGGAGCGCCCGCGCGATCCGGATCAGGACGTCCACCAGGGCGCGCTGCCCGAGCGTGCCGGACTCGAGCACCGCGGAAAGGGGCATTCCCGGGACGAGCTCCATCGCGATGAAGTCCCCGTCGGGCGCCGGCCCCGCGTCGAAGACCGTCACGATGTGCGGGTGCCTGAGAGAGGCGGCGACGCGCGCCTCGCGGATGAACCGCTGCCGCATGTGCGGATGCGCGGTCGCGGGAAGCCACTTCAAGGCCACGTCGCGGCCCGTCGGGTCGTGATGAGCGCTGTAGACGACTCCCATGCCTCCTCGTCCCAGGAGCTCTCCCAGGGAGTATCCGGGAATCACGGGCGGCTTCGTTCCAGGCTCGGGGCTCACGGAAATGGACGATATCACGCGGCCGCAGGGCGCGCTCACGGAAGGCCGGGCGGGCGCGCTCGCGCCTTCGCAGGTCATGGGCACGGCGCTCCCTCCACGTCTCGGCGGGCGCAAGCCCCGCGCCACGAGAGAAGTCGTTCCGCGGCGCCCTTGAGTCTTCCGGGAAGTCGGCTCTGTACGACCCGACCGTCGGCTCGATCCGACGGAGCCCTCTCTAGGGCTTCCCCGTCCTCAGGCCGAGGCGCTTCACGAGCTCGAAAAGGTAGGAGCGATTGAGCCCGAGCGTCGTGGCCGCGGCCGTCACGTTTCCGTCGTGGAGCTCGATGACCCGGCCGACGTAGAGGCGGTCGAAGACCTGGCGAGCGTCGTGGAGGGAGAGGAGCGGCACGGTCCTCGCGAGATCGAGCCGGATCGAGAGAGGCCCTTCGAGCCCGGTTGGGCCCTCGGGCCGCGGGTCCGGGTCGGCTCCGGTCAGAAAGAAGCGAGTCGCGTGCGCCTGGAGCTCTCTCACGTTGCCGGGCCACGAGTGTGCGAGAAGCCGGGCCTGCGCCTCCTCGGAGACCTCGGGAGCGGGCAGCCCGTGCGCGCGGGCGGCCTGCTCGAGGAAGTGCCGGAAGAGGAGCGGTATGTCCTCGCGCCGCTCGCGGAGCGGCGGGACGCGGGCGACGACGACTCCGAGCCGGTAGTAGAGATCCTGGCGGAACTTTCCCTCTTGGACGAGCGCGCGGAGGTCCCGGTGAGTCGCGGCGAGGACCCTCACATCGACCCTCACGGTCGCGGTGGCGCCGATCGGACGGACCTCGCGCTCCTGGAGCACGCGGAGGAGCTTGGCCTGGACCTCGTCGCTCATCTCCCCGACCTCGTCC
>JACQDU010000085.1 GCA_016200955.1 bacterium | reverse complement strand
CGTCGTTCCGCGCCCGCCGGCTCAAGGGAAAGTAGGGGGCGGGGTCGACGAAAGTCGCCCCACGCAAGCGCAGGGGGCGGGGGCGACGAAAGTCGCCCCACGCAAGCGCAGGGGGCGGGGGCGACGAAAGTCGCCCCACGCAAGCGCAGGGGGGCGGGGGCAACGAAGGTCGCCCCACGCAGCGCAAACAAGGTTGCGGGATCACCCAACGCGAAGCCGACGGTTGTCCACCGCGGCGCGCTCCAGAAAAGGTGCTGGCCGACACGCTCCTGGCGCCATCTTCTTCGTCCCCCTCCTCCCCCGGAAGGCCCGCGTGGCGCGGCCCGGAGGGCGAGATGCTGCAAGTAAGCGTTGCGCGAAGCGCGGCCGCGTGAGACACCATCTCGATCTCGCTTGCCGCCGGGGCCAAGGGGCCATCCCGGAGCCGGCAACAACGAGGAGGGGGTCATGGCGGACGAAAGCGTCGCTCCGAGCGACCGTGACGCTGTCGCGAAGCTGAAGTCGGCATACGAGGCGATCCGCACCGAGATCGGCCGCATCATCGTGGGCCAGGACCGCGTGGTGGACGAGCTCCTCATCTCGATCTTCGCCCGCGGGCACTGCATCCTGGAAGGCGTGCCGGGGCTCGCGAAGACGCTGCTCATCTCGACGCTCGCCCGGACGCTCTCGCTCTCGTTCTCGCGCATCCAGTTCACGCCCGACCTGATGCCGTCCGACATCACGGGCACCGAGGTCATCCAGGAGAACAAGACGACGGGCGGGCGCGAGCTCAAGTTCATCAGCGGGCCGATCTTCGCGAACGTCGTGCTCGCGGACGAGATCAACCGCACTCCTCCCAAGACCCAGGCGGCCCTCCTCGAGGCCATGCAGGAGAGACAGGTCACCGCGGGCGGCAAGCGCCACAAGCTCGACGAGCCGTTCTTCGTCCTCGCGACGCAGAACCCGATCGAGCAGGAAGGGACCTACCCTCTCCCCGAGGCCCAGCAGGACCGCTTCATGTTCAAGATCCTCGTCGGCTACCCGACGCGCGAGGAGGAGGCGCGGATCGTCACGCTCACCACGCAGGAGCAGAAGGACGAGGTCAAGACCCTGATCGGCGGCGAGGAGATCCTGGCCCTCCAGAAGATCGTCCGGCGAGTCCCCGTCGCGCCCGCGGTCGTCGATCACGCGCTCGACCTCGTCCGCAAGACTCGCGTCCGCGAGCGCGGCGAGAAGCTGCCCGACTTCGTTCGCAAGTACGTGAGCTGGGGCGCGGGCCCGCGCGCGTGCCAGCAGCTCGTCCTCGGAGGGAAGGCGCGCGCCGTCCTCCAGGGCCGCTTCCACGTCTCGTGCGAGGACATCCGCGCCGTGGCGAAGCCCGTCATGCGGCACCGCGTGATCACGAACTTCACGGCCGAGGCCGAGGGAGTCACGGTCGACGACGTGGTCGAGAAGCTCCTCCAGGACACGCCCGCTCTCGAGGGCTCGCTCTCCAAGGACCCGCGCGTCGCTCCGGCGTTCAAGAGCTGAGCGCCGGGCCGGCCATGGAGTCCGAGCTGACGCGCGAGCCTGCGCGGCGCGAGCACGACGACGAGATGCACGGGAAGGGCGACGTCCAGCTCGACCGGAGCCCGTCTCGCTGCCCGTTCTGCCGGCAGAACGTCTCTCTCGAGACGCAGGAGTGGGTCGTCTGCGAGGGCTGTCTCGCGCGGCACCACGCGACGTGCTGGCGGGAGAACGGCTCTTGCTCGTGCTGTCGCGGCACGGCCGTGCTCGCGAGGCGCCGCAGGAGCGCAGCGGGCCCGCTCTGGATCGCCCTCTCGCTCGTGCTCGTCGTCGCCGCCGGCGTCGTCGCCCTCGGTGCCCGATCGGAGCTGAAGAGAAGCGACGACCTGGTCGCCAGGGACGCGCGCGAGCGCGACCGGGACGCGCAGCTCGCCGCGATGCGGGCCGAGCTGGAGGCGGCGCAGACGGCAGCGAAGGCGAGCAAGAAGGACTCCCAGGAAGCGAACAAGTGGAGCGCGGCCGACGAGGCGATCCTCGCGAGGAGCCAGGTCAAGGACGCCCTGAACTCGCTCCATCGCTACTGGACCCCCGCGACGCAGACGATCAGCCAGCCGGAGCTCGTGGCGAACGCCTTCGTCAAGGCAGCTCGCAGCTACGAGAGGGCCGGCATGAAGGAGCGCGCGGCCCGCGTGCGCGAGGCGGCGAAGTTCGCGCTCGACGAGGGTTCTCGAACGAACAAGTGGCGCAGGCGAGGATCCGCCTCCTCGACGCGGCGGCCGCGTACGAGAAGCTCGGGCTCGCGGAGGACGCGAAGCGTGTTCTCGCCCTGGCCTCTCCCGAGGACGCGCGGACCGCGAAGCCTCCCAAGACCCCCTGAGGAAAGAACGTGGCCTTCTTCACGAGAGATCCGCTCCCCTCCGAGGTCCGCGACAGGATCGCGCGGCTCGACATCTCGGCGCAGTACCTCGTCGAGGGCCTCGTCTCGGGCCAGCACCGCTCGCCCTACCACGGCTTCTCCGTCGAGTTCGCGCAGCACCGCGAGTACACGTGGGGCGACGAGCTCAAGCACGTCGACTGGAAGGTCTTCGCGCGCACCGACCGTTATTACGTGAAGCAGTACGAGGAGGAGACGAACCTCCACGCGAACGTCCTCGTCGACATGTCCGAGTCCATGTGCTTCAAGGGAGCCAAGGCGAACCTCACGAAGTACGAGTACGCCTGCACGATCGCCGCCGCGCTCGCGTTCCTCCTCCTGAGGCAGCAGGACGCGACGGGCCTCCACCTCTTCGACGACGACCTCCGCGGGAGAGTGCCGGCGACGGCTCACCCGGGTCAGCTCAAGGACATGGCCGCCGAGATGGCGAAGGTCGATGTCCGGGGAGAGTCGAAGGTCGGCCCGATCTTCCACCGGCTCGCCGAGGAGATCCGGCGGCGCGGGCTCGTGATCGTCGTCTCGGACCTCTTCTTCCCCGCCGAGGACCTCCTCTCGGGGATCCAGCACCTCCGCCACCGGCGCCACGAGGTGATCGTCTTCCACGTCCTCGACCACGAGGAGCTCATCTTCCCCTTCGAGGACATCACGCTCTTCAAGGGCATGGAGCGCATGCCCCAGCTCCTCGCGGAGCCGCGCTCGCTGCGCGCGGGCTACCTCGAGGCCTTGAAGAACTTCCGGGAGAAGGTCGAGCACGGCCTCGCCGAGAGCCGCTGCGACTACGTGCTCGTCGACACGAGCGAGCCGCCGTCGGTCTCCCTCTCCCGCTACCTCGTCGCGCGCCGCCACCGCACGGGAGCGCGCCGATGATGCGAGCGGAGCGAGCAGCAGGACGCGGAGCGCGAAGCGCGGAGCGGCCTACCGCGGGGGGGGGGCGTGTGCGGCGCGGCGCGACAGCGACGCGACGCGGAATACGGGGGGGCGCGCGTAGCGCCCATCAGGTGCGCTGATGGATTTCCTGAACGGCGCGCTCCTCGCGGGCCTCTTCGCAATCTCGATCCCGATCATCATCCACCTTCTGAACCGGCGCCGCTTCAAGGTCCTCCACTGGGCCGCCATGGAGTTCCTCCTCGAGGCGAACCGGAAAAATCGCAAGACGGTCCAGATCCAGCACCTCCTCGTGCTCCTCCTGCGCTGCCTCGCGATCGCGCTCATCGTCTTCGCGGTCGCGCGCCCCTACGCGACGCAGGGAGCGCTCGCCTCTCTCCCGGGGACGAAGGACGTGGTCGAGCGGATCATCATCGTGGACGACTCCGCCTCCACGGGAGAGAAGGAAGGCGACCGCACGGCCTTTGACGAGGAGAAGAAGCTCCTCCACGACCCCGGCCGCGAGGTGGGGAAGTCGGGCTTCCTCGACGACCTCAAGGACCGCCGGAAGAACGACCTCATCACCGTGATCCGCGGCTCGCGCCTCCACGCGCCGGACCTCGTGCGCGCCGAGGCGAGCCGCGCGAGCGCCGAGGAGTTCTCGCATCGCGTCGACGGGTGGTTGCCCTCCGACACGCGCTTCCCGCTCGCCCAGGCGATCCGCGCGGGGCTCTCGGGCGAGATGCGCTCGGGGCAGAAGGCGCTCGGGGCGAAGCGGTTCGTCTACATCCTGACCGACTTCAGGAAGTCGGACTGGATGAGCGACCCCGGCCACGCGCCCGAGGCGCTCGATGCCATGAGGCAGGCGGGCGCCGACACGAGCTTCTTCGTCGTGGACTGCGGCCACGCCGAGTCGCACAACGTCGGGATCACCGGCCTTCGCCCGCAGGAGAAGCTCGTGACCGCGGGGATCGGCCAGAAGCTCCTCGCATCGGTCAAGAACTTCGGGAAGCAGACGGCGCACGACGTGCGCGTCGAGCTCTCGGTGGGGAGCTCCTCCGTTCCCTGCTCTCCGATCGGCGAGATCAAGCCGGGCGAGACGAGGGTCATCGAGATCTCCTACACGTTCGCCGACCCGGGGCCGTACGCGGTCTCGGTGAGGATCGCCGCGGACCGGGACGGCCTTCCGGCCGACGACCGGCGCGACATGGCGCTCGAGGTCGTGAAGGCCGTGCGCGTCCTCCTCGTGGACGGCTTCCCGGGAGAGGACCCGACGCTCACGCAGACCTTCTTCCTCGAGCGGGCGCTCATGCCTCCGGGAGAGGTCCGCTCGGGCGTCGAGGCGGTGACGGTCCCCGCCGAGCGCCTCGCGGACGAGGACCTCTCGAGCTACCACACGATCATCCTCTGCAACCTCGACCGCTGGCCCGCGCAGCGCCTCCCGTCGCTCGAGCGCTACGTCCGCGACGGCGGCGGGTTGGCTTTCTTCCTGGGAGACAACATCGACGCGGCGGCCTACGAGCGCGAGCTCTGGAAGAACGGCTCGGGTCTCCTCCCGTGCAAGCTCGGCGAGCTCATCGACACCGGCCCCTACGAGGCCGCCCCCAGGCTCGCCGCGCCCTCGCTCGACCACCCGCTCCTGCGCGTCTTCACGACGGATGACAATCCCTTCATCGCCAAGGTGAGGTCGAGGAAGCACTACGCGCTCCCCGTGGACCGTTCGAAGGACGGCACGTCGACCCCGATCGCCCGCTACGACGACGTCGCGAGCACGCCGGCGATCATCGAGAAGGCTTACGGCGAGGGCCGCGTCGTGCTCTTCAACACGACGGCGAACAAGGACTGGACCGAGTGGATGGGCCACGCGGCGGGAATGAGCTTCGTGATCCTCTCGCAGGAGCTCGTCCGCCACCTCGCACCGACCTCGACGACCGGCAGGAACGTCATGGTCGGGCAACCCGTCCTCCGCTCGATCAACCCGGCGGTCTTCGACCCGAAGGCGAAGCTCCGCGTGCCGAACGAGAAGACGCCGCACGAGCTCCTCGCGGCGCGCCGCGACCAGGGAGACTCGCTCTGGTTCAACTACGCGGACACCGACAAGGCCGGCGTCTACGAGCTCGAGCTCACCCCTCGCGCGAGCGGCGCCACGCCTCGCGTCGAGAGCTTCGCGGTCGAGCTCGACTCGCGCGAAGGCGAGCTCGAGAAGGCCGAGCCCGAGACCGTGACGAAGCTCCTCGAGGGAGTCAAGGTCACGGTCGCCAAGGCCGGGACCGCCTCGCTCCTCTCGCTCACCGAGGGAGAGAAGCGCGAGCTCTGGCGGACGTGCGCCATGCTGCTCCTCTTCGTCCTCGCGGCGGAGGGCGTGCTGTCGTTCATCGCGGCGCACCACGGCCACGGCGCTCCTCCCGAGGAGGTCGAGGCGGCGCGCGCCTCCGGGCGGCGGATCGTGCCCACGGGGCTTCCGATGGCCGCGGCGCAGACGAAGAAGTCGACGTCCCTGCCCATGGCGGGAGGTTAGCCCGTGGACGAGAGCAACTTCGACGACCTCGTCAAGTTCCTCGGGATCGCCGACCGGAACGGCACGGCCGACATCCGCTCGAACATCGGCGCGACGCACGTCCGCTTCGAGTTCGGGAACATGCCCGAGCACGAGGCCGCTCTGGCGACCGTCCTCGCCGCTCTCGCGCTCATCGGGCTCGCGTTCTGGCTCTACAGGAGAGAGGGCCAGGTCGCTCTCTGGAAGAAGCTCGTGCTCGCGACGCTGCGCGGCCTCACGATCTGCATGGCGTTCGCGATGCTCCTCGAGCCGCGCCTCGCCGCCGACCGCGAGACGGTCGAGCGCGCGAGCACGATCGTCCTCTGGGACGACTCCCTCTCCATGTCGCTCTGCGACCGTTACCTCTCCGATGCCCGGCGTCACGCCGTGGCCGAAGCCGCGCAGATCACGAGCTCGCTCGACCTCTCGGACGTGCCGCGAGCGGAGATCGCGTGGAGGATCGTCGAGAAGGCCGACCTCCTCCGGCGCCTCGCCGAGAAGAACGAGCTCAAGGTCTACGCCTGGAGCCGCGGGGCCCGCTTGCTCAAGCGCGACTTCACGCGAGCCGACGTGAAGCCCCGCGGCGAGGGCACCGACCTCGCGACGGCCATGCGCACGGTCCTCGAGAAGGAGTCGGGCGGCGGGAAGATCGCCGCCGTCGTCGCGATCACCGACGGCCGCCTGAACGAGGGCGAGGGCCCGAAGGCCGTCGCCTCCATGCTCGGCGACCGCGCGATCCCGTTCTACGCGATCGGCGTGGGCGACCCGACTCCTCCCAAGAACCTCGAGCTCGCCGAGCTCATCGTGAACGAGCGCGCTTACAAGAACGACCCCCTCATCATCGAGGGCCGCGTCCGCCACTCGGGTTATTCGGGGGAGAAGGTCGATGTCGAGTTCCTCCTCGCGCCCGAGTCGAACCCGACGCGGACGGAGAAGGTGCGCGTCGAGCAGGTCGAGCTCCACGCCGACGGGACGACCGAGAAGGTCTCCTTCACCCACGTCCCGAAGGAGTGCGGGAGCTACATCGTCACCCTCCGCGTCCCGGCTCGCGACGAGGAGGTGAACAAGGAGGACAACCAGAAAGCCGCCGAGGTCAAGGTCGTGGACGACGAGACCAAGGTCCTCCTGATCGCCGGGAGCCCGTCCTTCGAGTTCCGGTTCCTGAGGAACATTCTCGTGCGCGACAAGACGGTGAAGCTCTCGTCTTACCTCCAGACCGCGGACATCAACATCCCCGAGGAGATATCGAAGCAGATCGACACGCTCCCGCGCTCGAAGGAGCAGCTCATGACCTTCGACGTGGTCGTCCTCATGGACCCGAACCCGTCCGCGTTCGACCGCGAGCTCGCCGACAACCTGAAGTGGTTCGTGGGAGGAGACGACAAGGGCATGGGAGGAGGCGGCGGCCTCCTCTTCGTGGCGGGCGAGAAGTACACGACCTCGCTCTTCCGCATGGAGGACCTGCGCTCGCTCCTCGACCTCATGCCGATCGTGCCCGACCTCGAGCTCGCGGACAGCCTCCGCGGCCCGTGGACCGAGGCGTGGCCGTTCAAGCTCACCGAGGAGGCCGAGGAGAACTCGATCACGCGCCTCGACCCGAGCCTCGCTCGCTCGAAGCTCATCTGGCCGAAGCTCCCGGGAGCCTTCTGGCACTACCCCGTGCTCCGCGAGAAGCCCGGCGGAGCGGTCCTCGTGCGCCACGCCGATTCGCGGACGAGCGGGCGCGAGCCGCCTCTCGTGACGGCGCACTTCTACGGCCGGGGCCGGGCGATCTTCAACGCGACCGACGAGACCTGGCGCTGGAGAGCCGTCGCGCCCAAGTCGTACGACCGCTTCTGGGTGCAGGCGCTCCGCTTCCTCGCGGAAGGAAAGCTCGTGGGCGGCGGCGGCCGCGTCTCCCTCATGGTCGAGAAGGCGGAGTTCAGCTCGGGCGAGCCGATCCGCGTGCGCGCGCGCGCGAAGAGCCACGATCCGCAGAAGCCCTACGACGCGAAGGAGCTCGTGGCCCGCGTCACGAACCCCGACACGGGCGAGGAGACGACGCTCACGCTCAAGGGCGTCGAGGGGAACCCGGGCCGCTTCGAGGGCAACTTCGAGCCGAAGGAGACGGGGAAGTACGAGCTCTCGCTCAAGCTCCCGGACGCCTCGTTCGACGAGAAACCGGCCGTCGCGAAGCTCACCGTCAAGCGCTCGGAGGCGGAGTTCACGAACCCCCGCCTCGACGAGGAGACGCTCCGCGAGATCGCGATCTCGACGGGCGGCGCCTACGTGGAGATGCTCGCGGCCGATGCGTCCGCGCCCGCGCCCGACCCGCGGCACCAGGGCGCGCCGCGCACGGAGCCGGTCACGGTGAAGTCGCTCCCGGACAAGATCCCCGACCGGACGGAGCTCGTCTCGCAGCCGAGCGAGCCGCTTCCTCTCTGGGACAACCGCGTGACGCTGATCCTCGGGTGCGTCCTCCTCGGAGTCGAGTGGTTCTTCCGCAAGCGATGCCGGATGGTGTGAGCATGGAACAAACGACCGCGACACGAAGAACGAACCAGCACGTCCTCCTCCGGCGCCTCGGGGCGCTGAGGAGCCGGACGAGGGTCCACCTCGCGATCGATGGCGTCGCCTCGACGTGTCTCGCGTTCGTCTCGATCTGCGTCGCGTCGTTCGGCGTGGACCGGATCTTCCGTCTCCCCCTCGGCCAGCGAGCGTTCATGCTCCTCTTGCTCGCCCTCGCGGTGGGGACGCTCGTCTGGCGGCGCCTCGTCGCGCGCGTGCGCGTGGCGCTCCCGCTCCACGAGCTCGCGCGGCAGGTGGAGAAGCTCCAGCCGTCGCTCGACTGGCGGCTCGTGAGCGCCGTGCAGTTCCTGGAAGGCGCGGACCCGCGCGGCTCCCGTGAGCTCGCGGGGATCGTCGTCGAGCAGGCGGAGCGAGCGGCCAGTCCCCTGGACTTCACCCGCACGCTCGACACGAACGCCGTGGCCTGGCGCGCGGCGCGCGGCGGAGTCGTCCTCGCCTGCGGGCTCGCGCTCGTCATGGGCTTCCCCGACGCCGCGAAGACGTGGTTCCTGCGCTGCATCCTCCTCTCGTCGACGGAGGAGTGGCCGAAGAACACGCGCCTCCACATCTCTCCCTACGAGGAGCGCCGGACGAAGACCGTCGCGATCCCGCGAGGAGCGGACCTCGCGATCGTCGTCACGGCGTCGGGCGATCAGCCCTCGCGCATGACCCTCTCGTTCGAGTGCGAGGGCTCGAAGGCTCACGGCACGCGCAACCTCGCCTCCCTCGGAAAGAACCGCTTCCGTTATCTCT
>JACQDU010000491.1 GCA_016200955.1 bacterium | reverse complement strand
GAAGAAGAGGAGGCCCTTCGCGAGCGAGTGGCCGACCAGGTGGAGCATGGCGCCGTAGACGGCCTTCCCGCCGATCCCCACGCCGAGCGCCATGACGCCCATGTGCTCGACGCCCGAGTAGGCGAGGAGCCGCTTGTAGTCGGCCTGGGCGACCACGAAGGCCGCGCCGGTCGCGATCGAGACGAGGCCCAGGATCACGAGCAGCCGTCCGGCGAAGTCCGCCTCGCCGGCCGCGACGCAGACCTGGTAGCTGCGCATGACGCAGAGGAAGGCGCAGTTGCAGAGCGCGGTCGCCATGAGCGTCGCGACGGGGGTCGGCGCCTCGCTGTACGCGTCGGGCTTCCAGGTGTGCATGGGGGCGAGACCGACCTTGGTCCCGAAGCCGACGAGGAGGAAGATGAAGGCGGTCCGGAGCCATGGGATCGCGAACTTGCCCTCCCTCGCTCGCCCGATCAGGTCATCGAGGAAGAGGCCCGGCGAGGCGCCGCTCGGGTCGGTCGCGGCGATCGCCAGGAAGAAGACCCCGAGGAGCGCGAAGGCGACGCCGACCGAGCAGAGGATCAGGTACTTCCAGGTCGCCTCGAGCGTCCGCTGGCCGCGGTGCAGGAAGATGAGCGGCGCCGTCGTGAGGGTGGTCGCGCCGGAGGCGACCCACATGAGCCCGAAGTGCCGCGACATGCAGAGGAGGGACATCGCGGCGAGGAGGAAGAGGTTCATCGGCAGGAAGACCCGCGATGTCCGGGGCGGCGTGAGCCGGCGGTACTTCACGTTGTAGACGGAGGTCGCCGCGAAGACGACGCTCACGATCGAGAGGAAGAGGAGCCCGAGCGCATCGAGCGAGGCGTAGCCCTGGAAGGCGGGCGGCTGGGGCTCGACGAACCAGAGCCGGCCGACGAGCGCGAGGTGGCCGGTCGCGGAGATGAGGAGGAGCGCGGCGCGGCCGTTCTTCGACTGGATCGCGAACCCGAAAGCCGCGCCGACCAGCGGGACCAGGATGATGAGCGGGAGCGTCATGTCAGTCCCTCAGGGTCGTCATGGCGTGCGTGTCGATGTGGTCGAACGCGCGGCTGATGTGGTGGATCACGATCCCCATGATGAAGACGCCCACGAAGACGTCGAGGAGGATCCCCATCTCGACGAGGAGCGGCATCTCGCGGACGAGGACGAGCCCGAAGAGGAAGATCCCGTTCTCGAGGACGAGGAAGCCCACGACCTGGGAGATCGCTTTGGTCCGGCTCACGAGGATGAGCAGGCCGAGGAGGACCGTGGAGAACGCGCAAGGGACGAGCAGGCGCGAGATGGGGGCGCCGGGGATCTTGAGCCGCTCCCCGAAGGCGAGGGACAGGGCGATGAGTCCGCCCGCGAGCGCGACGGACGCGCCGAAGCCGATCAGGGGCTCGATCTCGCGGCTCACGCCGGCGCGTCGCATCGCCGCGACGAGCATCCGCGGGATCACGAAGACCTTGAGCCCGATCGTCGCGAGCCCGATGGCGAGCGCGTGCGCCTCGAGGTGTCCGCGCACGAGGGTCGGCAGGAGAGCGAGGATCAGCCCCTGGACCGCGGAGGCGCGGATCATCGCGACGAGCTCCATCGTCCCGAGCATGTACAGGCCGATCAGGACGGCGAGGACCAGCAGGGTATCGATCGCGCCTTCCATCGCTCATGCCCTCGCGACGATGCTCATGACGACGGCCAGCGCCGAGACGACGAACGCTCCGAGGAGGAGGAGCGGGACGCGGACGAGCCGGAGGCGCGCCATGACCGACTCGATCACGCCGACGACGACGGCGAGCCCGAGCATCGCCGCGAGGAACGTCGCCGCGTTCGCGAGCGGGCCGAGGTCGCCGGGGAGGAACGGAAGCACGAGGAGCGAGCCCACGACCATGAGCTTCATCGCCGCGCCGTAGAGGATGAAGGCGAGGTCGGGCCCGCCGTGGTCGAGGACCATGACCTCGTGGATCATCGTGAGCTCGAGGTGGGTCGCCGGATCATCGACCGGGATGCGCGAGTTCTCCGCGAGCGTGACGACGAGAAGCCCGAAGGCGACGAGCATGAGCGAGGGCCCGATGGCTCCCCAGGCTCCCGGCGTCACGGCGGCGGAGATCTCGGAGAGCGACGCGCTCCGCGCCGTCAGCGCGAAGACCACCAGCGAGAGGAAGAGCGTGGGCTCGGCGAGCGTCGAGAAGGCCGCCTCGCGGCTCGCCCCCATCCCCTCGAAGCTCGACCCAGTGTCGAGCGCGGCGAGGACCGTCGCGAACCGCGCGAGGCCGAGGAGGTAGGCGAAGAGGACGAGGTCGCCCCAGAAGGCCAGAGGCGCCGGGTCCCGGCCGAGCGGCGCGATCAAGCCCGCGACCAGCGTCGCCGCGAGCGCCACGATCGGTCCCGCCCGGAAGACGACGGTCGTCGTGCGGCTATAGACCGCCCCCTTCCGGAGGAGCTTCGCGAGGTCGTAGTACGGCTGGAGGACGGGCGGCCCCTGGCGTCCGGCGAAGATCGCCTTGGTCTTCACGATCACGCCCACGAGGAGCG
>JACQDU010000490.1 GCA_016200955.1 bacterium | reverse complement strand
GGGAGAGCTCGGGAAGGGCGGCATGGGAGTCGTCTACCGCGCGGTCGACCCCGGGATCGGGAGGCCCGTCGCGATCAAGATGATCCTCGACCCCTCGCGCGCGGGCGAGGCCGAGCTCGAGCGGTTCCGGCGCGAGGCGAAGGCGGCCGGCTCGCTCCGCCACCCCGGGATCGTCTCGATCTTCGAGACGGGCGAGCACGAGGGGAAGCCTTACCTCGTCATGAGCTCGTCTTGGGAGAGAGCCTCGAGGCGCTCCTCCGCAGGGGGCCGGTGCCGCCCCGGCGCACGGCGGAGATCGTGCGACAGGTCGCGCTCGCGCTCGCTCACGCGCACGAGAGCGGGATCGTCCACCGGGACGTGAAGCCCGAGAACGTGCTCGTGGACTCCCAGGGAGCGCCGCGCCTCATGGACTTCGGGCTCGCGCGGAACGACGCTCAGTCGCAGCGCCTCACGCACACGGGGCAGATCCTCGGGACGCCCGCTTACATGGCTCCCGAGCAAGCCGCGGGAGACCTCACGAAGCAGGGTCCGCTCACGGACGTGTACGCGCTCGGAGCGGTGCTCTACCGCGCGCTCGCGGGCAGGCCTCCCTTCGAGGCGCCCAGCATGGAGGCCCTCCTCTACAAGATCCTCGCGGAAGATCCCGTCTCTCCCAGGGCTCTCGACGGCTCGATCCACGAGGACCTCGAGACGATCGCGCTCCGGTGCATGGCGAAGGAGCCCGAGAGGAGGATCGGCAGCGCGGCCGAGGTGGCGTCCGAGCTCGGGCGCTTCCTCGAGAACGCCCCGATCCGCGCGAGGCCGATCGGCACGCTCGAGCGAGCCCGCATGTGGGCGCTCCGGAACCCGCGGTTCGTGGCGACGGGCGCCGTCGCCGCCATCGCGGTCGCCTTCGTCGCGATGCTCGCGACCTTCCACGCGGCGCGGGCGAGCGGGCGCGCGCACGAGGCCGAGGTCCTCGCGAGCCGCGCGATCCGGATCGCGGCGAGCGACTCCCGGGGCGCGATCGGGCTCGCCGAGAGCGCGCTCGAGCTCGATGCGAGCGTCGCCCTCGCGTGGCGCGCGCGAGGGATCGCGCGCCAGAACGGGCGCGACCTCGCGGGCGCCCTCGCCGACCTCACGCGAGCGCTCGAGCTCGATCAAGAGGACGCCCTCGCGTGGCGGGAGCGCTGGGCGCTCCGCGAGCTCATGGGAGACCACGGGAGCGCCGTCTCGGACCTGACGCGCGCGATCGAGCTCGACCCGAGGGCCGCCCAGGCGTGGATGGCGCGAGGCGCGGCTCGCCTGAACGCGGGCGACGCGGACGGCGCTCTCGAGGACGAGACGCGCGCGATCAACCTCGAGCCCGGCCTCGCCGATGCGTGGGCCGGCCGCGGCGCCGCGCTCGGGAGCAAGGGAGACGCGGAGGGCGCGCTCCGGGACCTCACGCACGCGCTCGAGATCGACCCGAGGCTCCCGCTGGCTCTCAGGAACCGCGCGACGATCCGCTCGCGCAAGGGAGACTATGCGGGCGCGACCCTGGACTGCTCGCGCGCCCTCTCGCTCGATCCGAAGGACGCGCGCGCTCACGTCGTCCGCGGGATCGCGCGCGGGGCCAGCGGCGACGAGGACGGCGCGCTCGAGGACTTCGTGCGAGCGAGCGAGCTCGAGCCGGGCCTCGGCGAGGCCTGGCGCTTCCGCGGCCTCGCGCGGGAGAAGCGCGGCGACCACGAGGGCGCCATCGCCGATCTCACGCGAGCGATCCGGATCGACGCGAACGACTGCCATGCCTGGGAGGTGCGCGGGACGGCGCGCATGAGCTCGGGCGAGACGCAGGGGGCGATCGACGACCTCACGAGAGCGATCGCGATCGACCCGCGCCCTCCCGGGATCTGGAGGAACCGCGGGCTCGCGAGGAAGTCCAGGGGAGACGCGGCCGGCGCCGTCTCGGACCTCGAGCGCTTCTTGGAGCTCGCGCCCGACGACCCGGGGGCGGCGGAAGCGAGGGCGGTCATCGCCGAGCTCAAGAAGCCGCTCTGACGGCGCGCTCGCGGGAACGCTCGCGCGCTCTTCACGGCGTTCTTTGCGCCTTCGTGCCTTTGCGCCTTCGTGTTCCTCGCGGGGTCGGGGCGGGAGACCGTGCTGAATCGCGCCCTTTCATTTACTCTCTCGAGCGATGAGGATCGGCGACTACGAGATCGTCTCCGAGGTCGGGCACGGCGGCATGGGCATCGTCTACCGCGCTCGCTCGAAGGAGGGGCGCCCCGTCGCGATCAAGCTCCTCCGCTCCCGCCACGAGTCGCTCGCCCGCTTCGAGCGCGAGCAGCGCCTCCTCGCGCTCTTCGGCGAGCGCGAGGGCTTCGTGCCGCTCCTCGACGCGGGGAGCTCGCCGGGCGGGCCCTACATCGTCATGCCGCTCATCGAGGGAGGGACGCTCGCCGACCGGCTCCGGCGAGGAGCGCTCGGGGTCGACGAGACGATCGCTCTCGGTCGCGCGCTCGCCGAGGCGGTGGCGCGGGCGCACGAGCGCGGGATCGTGCACCGCGACCTCAAACCGGCGAACGTCCTCTTCACGGGCGACGGTCCAGGAGGGACCTCGCGAGCCAGGCCGCTCGTGGCCGACCTCGGCCTCGCGAAGCACTTCCAGAAAGACGCGCCCGACGCCGCGGCGAGCCGGTCG
>JACQDU010000489.1 GCA_016200955.1 bacterium | reverse complement strand
CGGCTGAACGTCTGGGGCGGGTCGATCGCTCTCGGGCATCCGATCGGGTGCACGGGGGCGCGGATCGTGGCGACTCTCCTGAACCAGATGAAGACCACCCGAGCGAGGAGAGGGATCGCGACTCTCTGCGTGTCGGGGGGGCTCGGGGTGGCGGCGAGCTTCGAGAGAGAGTGAGTCACGGGCCACTGGTCATTGCCGCCGTCGAAGCCGAGCGAAAATGACCCGTGGAATGCAGGCGCAGGCGTCGCGAACCGATCGCGGAAACGGTCTGTGAAGCGGACGCCCCTCGGCCTCGGCCTCGGCCTTGCGCTGGCGCTCGGGGCGAAACCGGCCTTCGCCGACGGCGGCGACTCCGCCGACCTGTTCATGATGTCCGGAGTCGGCGTGAGCACGTCGTCTCCCGCGGCCACCGCCGACGGCACGACTCCCAAGCCGAAGGAAGGCTGGCGCGAGAAGTGGGAGGAGTGGGCCGAGAGGCACCCCGAGGCCGCCGAGGAAGCGCGCGAGCGCTGGCGCCACGAGCATCCGGTCGAGTGGGCCGAGAGGCACCCCGAGTGGGTCGAGAACCACCCGGAGTGGGCCGCGAAGCACCCCGAGGCCGCCGTAGTCGCTCGCAAGGAGGATGAGATCCGCGAGCATCACCCGATGGAGTGGGCGAAGGAGCACCCGGAGTGGGTCGAGAACCACAAGGAGTGGGCCGAGAAACACCCCGAGGCCGCCGAGTGCGCTAGCTGCTGCGACGACCGCCGCGAGCACCCGGTCCAGTGGGCGAAGAACCACCCGGAGTGGGTCGAGAACCACCCGGGCTGGGCCAAGGAGCACCCCGAGGCCGGCGAGGCCGCTCGCAAGGCGGACGAGATCCGGGAGCATCACCCCGTCGAGTGGGCCAAGAGCCACCCCGAATGGGTCGAGCACCACAAGGAATGGGCCGAGAAGCACCCCGAGGCGCGCGAGGCCGCTCGCTGCGCCGACCGCCGCGAGGACCGTCGTGAGGCCGAGCGCCGCGAGGACCGTCGCGAGGCGGGGCGTCGCGAGGATCACCGCGAGGCCGAGCGCAAGGAGGAGCGCAAGGAAGAGCACAAGGAGCACGGCCCGAAGCCGACCGCCAAGCCGCCGGTCAAGCACAAGGGGAAGTGATTCCTCGGGAGCTGTTGCGTGGGGCGACTCCCGTCGTCCCCGCCCCCGGGCCGCGCGCGCGGCTTCGATCGGGTCCGGCGCTCTCGCGGGCGCCGGACCCGTCGTTTACTCTGGGCTCGGATCGGGGAGCTGAACGATGAGATTCACGAAGCCTGTCGCGGTGGCGGCCCTCGTCGCTCTGGCGACGGGATGCCCCAGGGAGGAGAGCACGGCGACGCCGGCTCCGGCCACTTCTTCTCCGGCAACTTCCGGTCCGGCGACGACCGCGCCGAGCACGTCGCCTCCCGCGACGTCGTCTCCCGCGACGTCTTCTCCCGACACGAAAGCGACCGCGTCGCCGCCCGGGAAGTCGGTCGCGAGCCTCCTCGAGACGGCCGAGAAGGCGAACGCCGACATGCGCTTCGACGACGCCGAGAAGGCCGCGCGCGAGGCCGTCTCGCTCGAGGAGAGAAACGCGCGGGCTCACTTCGACCTCGCGGCGGCGCTCGAGAACAACGGGAACCTGCTCGCGGCCGCGCTCGAGTACGAGCGGGCGCTCGCGCTCGACTCGTCTCTCACGAAGGCCCACTACCGGCTCGGGAAGATCTACGTCACGGAGAAGAACAAGCCCCAGGCGAAGGCCGAGCTCGAGAAGGCCATGGCCGCGGACCCGAGGGACGCGGCCGCTGCGTTCGAGGCCGGCCTCCTCGCGCTCGACGACGGGAGGGCGAAGGACGCCGTGCGCGCGTTCGAGGCCGCGGACGGCGCGCGGCCCGCGCAGACCGCCACGCTCTATCACCTGGGCCTCTCGCGCGGGTCCGCGGGAGACTTCGAGGGGGCGAAGCTCGCTTACCGGAAGACGCTCGAGCTCGACCCGAAGCACGTGGACGCGCTCAACAACCTGGCGATCCTCCTCGAGAAGGACGGCCCGAACGTCAACGCGCTCGAGTACTGGACGATCGCGATCGCCGCGGCCCCCAAGTTCGCGGATGCCGAGCGGAACCTCGGCGTGGCTCTCTGGAAGAAGCACGGGAAGCCCCAGGAAGCGCTCCCGCACCTCCAGCGGTACGTGGAGCTCGGCGGCACCGACGAGCGCGTCAAGGGCTGGATCGAGGAGATCCAGAAGAAGTAACGGGAGATGAGCTACTCCCGCGCCTCCGGCGCTTCGAGCAGCGGCTTGAGCTCGTCCAGGAAATCGGAGAGCTCCTGGAAGTTCCGGTAGAGCGAGGCGTACCTCACGTAAGCGACCTTGTCGAGCTTGCGGAGCTCCCTCATGAGGAGCTCGCCTATGAACTTGCTCGGGACCTCGCGGTCGTGGATCTCGCGGATCTCGCGCTCGAGCTGCTCGGCGATCTCTGCGAGGCGCTCGGCGCCGATCGGCCGCTTCTGGCAGGAGCGCTCGAGGCTCTCGAGGATCTTCTTCCGCTGGAACGGCTCGCGGCGGCCGTCCTTCTTGATGACGGTGAGGGGCGCTTCCTCGACTCGCTCGTAGGTCGTGAAGCGGCGCTCGCACGAGAGGCACTCGCGGCGGCGGCGGATCACGAAGCCTTCGGAGGACTCGCGCGAGTCGAGGACCTTCGAGCCCTTCTCGTCCTTGCAGAAAGGACAGCGCATCGAGCCAAGTGTATCAGCAGTGTCAGACCCGGTCCCGCCCCGTAGTCCTTACCGGGAGCGGCCCTGGGTTTGCCCCGAGCTTGTCGGGTCCTGCATTCACAGGGGTAGAAAAAATGCGCACGCTGGCCTTCGCCGAGTTCGCCCTGGACACTCACTGTCGGAGCCGCGACGAGTTCCTCGCGCAGACGAGCACACCTTGCCTTCTCGTCGAGCCTTCCGGCGACCTCTCCCTGGCACAGGCCGACGGGAAAACGCCACCCCTGCCGAACTGGTGGCGGCCGACGCCCGCCCCCGGACGTTCAAGGAGCTTTACACTCACGGGAGGAATCGGAGCGGGAGCCGTGGCCTGGGCGATGAGCCGGGCCTTCGTCGTCTGGATCGAGAAGTCTCAGAGGAACCCCTTCGAGAACCTGATCACCGTCGGGAGAGCGCCCAACAACGACATCGTCTTTGCCCTCGAGTCGATCTCGAAGCTCCACGCGACCTTCAACGCGACCGGTGGCCGCTGGTTCGTGCAGGATCACGCTTCCACGAACGGGACCTTCGTGAACGGGGAGAGGATCGGTCCCGCGAACCTCCGCGCGCTCAACGACGGCGATTGCATCCAGATCGCGCCGGAGCTCAAGACGCGGTTCTTCACGCCCGCGGGGCTCTTCGACTTCCTGGCGATCCTCTCGCACTCAGGCGGCATCCCGGAGCCCGGAAGAAGCGGCTGAGCGCACAGAGAAACGCGAAGACGCAAGGACGCGAGGACGCAAAGAGATTCTCTTGCAGCCCTTCGCGCCTCTGCGTCCTTGCGCCTTTGCGTCAACGGGAGTCGGGGAGCTCTCTCTTGGGAGGAGACGGCGAGCCCTCGCGAGGCCGCGGCGGCGGAGCGAAGCGAGGGTCCGGCTTCCCGTGAGAGCGCGCTCTCGAGGAGCGCCCCTTCGTCCACGGAGGGGCGGGAGCGCCGGCGTTCCTGAGAGCGAGCTTCTCGAGCTCCGAGACCTCGTCCTTCGTGAGCTCCCGATGCTGGGCCTCGCCGAGACCCTTGAGCGTGATCGGGCCGATCCGCGTGCGCGTGAGTGCGAGGCACTTGTAGCCGACCTTCGCGAGCATGCGGCGGACCTGGCGGTTCTTGCCCTCGCAGATCGCGATCCCGAGCTCCGTCTCGTCGGGCTTGCGCTTCACGACCCAGACGCGCGCCGGGAGGGTCTTGCCCTCGGCGAGCCAGACGCCGCTCTTGAGCTTCCCGATCGCGGAGTCGTCCACGAAGCCTCGCACGCGCGCCGTGTAGGTCTTCTCGATCCCGTAGCGCGGGTGCGTGAGGAGGTTCGTGAACCTCCCGTCGTTCGTGAGGATCACGGCGCCGCGCGAGTCCATGTCGAGCCGTCCGACAGGAAAGATCCGGCGCCTCTCCTCCGAGACGAGCGTCTGGATCGTCGGCCGCCCCTCGGGGTCCGAGAGCGTGCTGACGACGCCTCGCGGTTTGTTGAGGAGGTAATAGACGGGACGCGGCGGGAGGACGCGCTTCCCGTCCACGTGGATCTCCTGCGTCTCGATGTCGGCTTTCGCTCCGAGCTCGCGGACGACGTCGCCGTCCACGCGCACGCGTCCCTCGAGGATCAGCACCTCGCAGGAGCGGCGCGAGCCGTGGCCGGCTCGCGCGAGGATCTTCTGGATGCGCTCGGGCCCCGGCCCCGCGCTCCTCGGAGCGCGTTTGCCCGTCTTTCTTCGTGCCATGCTGACTGCCTCCGCGGCGGTCTCGCTTCGGCTCTCATTAAAGCAGCGACGCCGGCAGAAGTGTGCCGGCGTCGCGCGATTCTCGGCTTTCTTTCGGTGAGAAGGCGTCAGGGCGAGCGAAGCGTGTTCAGTCGATCCGGTGCGCCTCGAAGACCTCGCGCGCCTGGTCTCCCGTGAGCGTCGCCTTGCCGAGAGCGAGGCCGACGGGCTTCCAGATCCGCTCCTCGTCAGGGGTCTCGCCGAAGGCCTCCTTGAGGACCTGGAACGTGTCGCCCGAGACCGCCTGGCCCTTGATGCATTCACCGATCGCCTGGGCGGCGCCTTCGCGCACGTCGACCGAGTTCGTCTTGGTCTTGAGGAGGTTCGTGAGCGTGTCGAGGCACGCCGCGCGAGCCTTCGGGCCGAGCGTCTGGATAGCCTTCATGGCGGCGATCTTCACGTCGTCCGGCCGCGAGGCTGCGAGGCACGACGCGAGGGCCGGAGCGACCTTGCCCACGTCGAGGACCGTGTGGTCCTGCGGGATCGAGGCGATCGCGAGCGCCGCGCGCTTGGCAACGTCATCGTTCCGGGCCTTCTCGTCGCGCTTGTACTCCTCGCCCTCGAAGATCTTCTTGATGCGGCCGTCGATGGTGATCCGGTCGATGTCCGGCGTGATCACGTCGACGGCGAGCTTCTCGTCGACGAGCTTCTGCATCTCGACCGAGCGCTTGGAAGGCGTGAGGACGATGCACGGGATCGTCTTCGTCCGGTAGTCCTCCTGGAGCTGCTGGATGAACTGGAACTCGACCGGCTCGTTCGCCGTCGTGTCCGGGTTGAGCTCGGAGGAGACGATGATGAGGTCCTCTCCCGGGAAGCTCTTGGCGCGGTTGATGCCGTCGTTACCCGACTGCGTGGCGAAGACCATGTAGCCGGACTCTCGCAGCAAGCCGACGATCTTGTTCTTGAGGTCGAGGTCGCGCTCGACGACGAGGACGACGCGCTGCCCGGTCTCGGAGAGAGCGTCCATGAGGTTCTCGACGACCTTGTCCTGGTTCGAGAACGGCCGGGACGGGTTCAGGTTCGCGAGGCAGATCGCCGCGGCGTAGCGGACGCGCTTGTCGGGGTAAACGAGAGCGGCGCAGAGAGACTCGCCGTTCGCGCCGCCGCCGGTCGAGTCGGCGAAGACCTTCCTCGTGGCGCCGGGACGCAAGCCGACCTTCTTGGGCTTCTCCTCGCTGCCACCCTCGGGAGGCTTCTCGCCGGGAGTCTCGGCGGGCTTGTCGCCGGGAGTCTCGGCGGGCTTGTCCTTGGGCATGTCCGCCGGCTTGTCGCCGGGAGTGTCGGCGGGCTTGTCCTTCGGCGTCTCGGCCGGCTTGTCCTTCGGCGTCTCCGCGGGCTTGTCGGCCGGGGGAGTGACCTGCGAAGGCTGCGAGGTCGCGGCCGAGCTGGCGTTGCTCGTGCCGGGGCCGTTTCCGAGGTCCATGGGCTTCTGCTCGATCGAGACCGAGCCGCCGCCCGGGAGCATGTCGGACGTGACGTGGAGGCCCTGGAGGACCTCGATGAGCTTCACGGCGACCTGCGGGTTCCCGTCCTCGAGGGCCTTCCTGAGAGCCTTGAAGACGCGGTCGATCCCGCCCATGCCGACGGACA
>JACQDU010000475.1 GCA_016200955.1 bacterium | reverse complement strand
CTGCGTCACGTCGCGCAGGAAGGCGGCGCGCTTCTGCGCGTCCTTGTAGGTCACGAGAGGAAACGGCGCGACCTGCCCCGCGTGGTGGCAGCTCGCGCAGTGCTTCCAGAGGATCGGCGCCACGTGCTTGTTGAAGGTGACCGTCTCTTCCTTGGAGGGCGAGGCGTCCTTCTTGGGCTCTCCCTTCCTGGGAGCCTCTTGCGACGGCGTCGGGCTGGAGCAGCCGGCGACGACGAGAAGCGCGAGCGCGAGTTTCCTAATGTCAGGATCCTTTCCTGCTCGTCTCGTCTTCCTGCTTCCTCGCCTCGGGGAGAGGACAGCCGAACGGCTTGGTCTCGAGGACCGGAGGGAGCTTGCCGTCGAGCACTGCCTGGAGCGCGACCTCGAGCTCGTGCACGGACGGCTCCTCGCGGCGCTTTCCGTCGAGGGAGTAGCGGTCGTCGACGCGCCCGCGGTAGAGGATCGTCCCCTCGGCCGAGAGGACGACGGCCTCGGGCACGATGGTGATGCCCTTCTGGGTGGTCACGGCCTGCGTCGGGGCGAGGAGGATCGGGAAGTCGATGCCGTAATCCTTGGCGTGCTTCGCGGCCTGCTCCGCCGTCACCTCGGGGTCGGGGTGGATCCCGAAGAAGGCCACGCCTTTCGCGGCGAACGCCTTGGAGAGCCTCACGTACTCTGGCGCGTAGCTGTTGCTCACGGGGCACTCGGTCCCGATGAAGAAGAGGACGACCGCGCTCTTGCCCTTCCACTCGAGGATCGTGTGCTTCTTGCCCTCGATGTCGGTGAGCGCGGAGAATGCCTCTTTCTGCTTCTGGGTCTCCTTCTTCGTCGCGTCCTCGATGGCCTTCAAGTCGTCGGCCGAATCGGCGATCACGCGCACGCCGCAGCCGAGCATCTCCTCCGTCGTGATGTTCCGTCCGTAGGTGACGAGCCTCGCCGGCTTGTTCGGGTTCCTCGGGTTCCCGTCGGAGTTGTCGAAGAACGCCTCGACCTGGATCACGGTCCCCTTCGGGAGGCGCGGAGGCTGCTGGAACTCGTAGAGCTCGCTCCAGTTGAAGTCCCAGTCCTTGATCCCGAGCAGCGGAACGGTCTTCCCGTCGGGCAAGACGGCCTTCGCGGAGATCTCTCGCCCCACGAAGTGCATGTGAGCGCTGACCTCCATGGCCGTCACGTCCACCGGGAACGGCGCGCTCTCGCAGGTGACGCGGTGCCGGTTCTCGCCGGGAGGGATGATGATCTCCTTGGTCCGGGCGCCCAGGTTCGCGACGAACTTGGTGACCGGCTTCTTCGCGAAGAAGATCCCGAGCTCGGAGTGGTCCGTCTCCTCCTTGCCGGTCGGGTGGTAGTGGAACCAGAGAACCAGGTCGCTCCCCTTGGCGAGGGGCATGCCCACGCCGTCGGGGAGGAAGCGCGTCTTCGTGGTCAGGCCCCAGCCGCCGAGGTTGCCCGTCGGCTCGATGCCCGGGCCGGGTCCGTCGGGGCTCGTGTAGCCGGGCCTCCCGTCTTCCCCGTCCTTCTTCCTCGCCTGGCCCTTGTTGTCGAGGACGAAGCCCGCGTGGAAGATGACCTTGGCGTTGCCGGGATGGAACTCGACCGCGTTCACGATCTTGTCCTCGGTGACCGGGATCGGGATCACGAAGCAACGGAAGATATCCGGTCCGCCGGCGGGAATCGTGAAGTCGCAAGGCATCGTCAGCACGAGGTCGGGCGGGCCGAGCTTCCAGCCGCCCTCCTGGTAAGTGGGCGCCCTCCCGAGATCCTTGGGGTCGCCCTCGGGCGCTCCGCACTCGACCCAGCGCGCGATCGTCTTGATCTCGTCGTCCGTGATGTGAGGCGCCCCGTTGAAGGGCCCGTATCCGGGGTCGGCGCGCCAGGGCGGCATGCGCTTGGTGGCCGTCACGTCGCGCAGGAAGGCCGCGCGCTTCTGCGCGTCCTTGTAGGAGAGGAGGGGGAAGGGAGCGACCGCTCCCGCGTGGTGGCAGCTCGAGCAGTTGCTCCAGAGGATCGGGGCCACGTGCTTGTTGAAGGTGACCGGCTCCGCCGCCGGGTCCTGCTTGCCCGCGGGCTTCGGCGCGGGCTCCTGCTTCGATGCCTGGGCCGTGCAGCCGGCCAGCAGCACGAGCGCGAGCGCGAGCATCTTCCTGGACATCTTTCCCTCCGCGCGACACCGCGGTCACGGGCTCGGCGGTGCCGGCTCCGCTCCGCGATCGGTTCGAGATCCCACATGGATGGAAAACAACGGATGAGCGTGAGATGGAATCTTCCGGGACGCGTCTCGGATTCACTTCAAGTGAGCCAGGCGTGAGACCGACCGGATCCGGCCGCGCGGGCCGGATCCGGTCGTCGTGCCATCCCGCGGTCGAGAGCACCGCGGGATGGCTCACGAATCGTTCGGCGGCCGTTTCAGCGGAGCTGCCAGGGCCGATCGATCGGAGCGTTGAACTCGTAGATCGCCGTGATGAGGTCCTGGTAGGGCCTCGTGTCATGCTCGGTGCCGAGCACCCAGGCATTCGCACCCTCGTTCTGCTGGAGAACGAAGAGCTTGAAGGCCGGGCTGTTCACCATGTCGAGCATGCCGTTCTGGAAGTTCGACACCTTCGTGGCGTTGCACGAATCGAGGACCGTCATCATGCAGTGGTCGAACACGGGAGACCGCCAGATGATCTTGGTCCCGGCGCCGCCCCAGTTCGGAGCCTCGAAGCCGGTCGCGCAGCCCTCGTTCGGACCATCGGCCGCGACCTGGGCGAGCATCGCGAGGCCGAAGTCGTCCTCGACCTGGACCTGCGGGATCTGGGAGATGTCGTTTCCGATCTTGAGGAAGTGGAGTGGCAGGATCGAGCACTCCGCGGCATCCTTGTCCAGCGCGGCCGTGAGCAGCGTGGCCTTGTTGGTCAGGAAGTCGTTCAGGTTGCTGATCGGAGAGCTCGACTTGACGGAGATCACCGAGTACGAATTGATGTCCACGTCGCGGCAGAGGATTCCGCGGCAGCGGCTGTTCGTCCGGATGATCGTCCGCGCGTGCCCGATCGGCATGTTCCAGGCGATGTCGATCTGCCCGTCGATGTTCGCGTCCACGATCGAGTCGACGCTGTCATAGACGCGGGCGATGATCGGCGTGCCCCGGAGCGCGAAGTAACGGGTGAGGCCGTCCGTCATGTTGTACTCGCCCACGGACGCGAAGCTCGGGAGATTGCTGCTGGAGACGGCGTTCTTGTCCAGCGTGGCGCAACCGCTCGCGCCGACACCAGCCGGGAAGTACTGCGGAGCGGCTCCGGCAGCAGGCGATCCGCTGGGAGCGCCGGGAGGCATGAGCGGCTGGATGTGGTTCGGCCACAGCAAGAGCTGCCCGTACATCGGATCGCCGAGCGAAGCGGTGTAGCAGCTGAAGTCGTTCCCGCCCTCGATCCAGGAGTTCGCGCCGTCGTAGATCGCGGCCTGTGTCAGGTCCGGCCCGTCGATCGTGTTCCCCGAGAGCATGATGTCGTGGAACGCCTGGATGACCTTCGGGTCCGCGTTCGGCAGCGAAGTCCAGGTGCAGTGCGTGGACGACGGCGAGGTGTAGATGATCTTGAGGTTCGGGTTCGCCTTGAACGTCGAGTTCCACACGTCGAGGCCGATGCAGACCGCGTCCATGTAGCTCGTGGCGACGAACGAGTTGCCGACGAACTTGTCGCTCGCGCACGAGTGACCCTCGGAGTCGATGATCCCCGTGTGGTCCGCGACGGTGATCGTGTGGAGGTCGAGGCCGTTCTGGCTCAGGTAGTAGAGCGACATGACGTTTCCACCCGGGTCGGTGCAGCCCGATGCGACCGGAAGGCCGATCGTCTTGCCCTTGAGGTCCGCCACCGAGTTGATCCCCGAGGTGGTCTTCGTCATCACGACGATCTGGTAGGAAATGTCCACGTCGCGCATGACGACGCTCTGCGCCTGGCCGCCCGTCGCGAGGAGCGCCTTCGCGTGCGCGTACGGCCCGTTGAACACGACGTCGACCTCGCCCCTCTGCTGGGCGGCGAGCATGTTCGGATAGCAGTCGTACGTGAGCCACGTGAAGGGCTGGCCCGCGGCCGCGAAGACCTTCTTCATGGACTGGAACATCTGGGTATGCGCCTTGCCCGTCGTGGCGGCGGCGCGGATCCGGAACATCGGCTTGGTGCTGGCCGCCGTGCTCTGGGCGGCCGGAGCCGGCGGTGTCGGCGTCGCGGGCGTCTGCGACGGCGTCGTGTTCTGCGACTGGATAGGCACGCTTCCGGCCGCGGTCGTCCCGGACGAGCTGCCGCCGCTCCCGTTGCACCCTGCAAGCAGCGCAAGCGCGGAGAGCGCTACGAGTGACTTCCCTCTCACCTGCATGATGAGCTCCTTCTCTGTTGGTGCCCCTAGTACCTCGTTGAGCCCTCGCCGGGGGACCAGACCCCTCGGCGAGACCGTGTGCTTCTCGTGAGCCCCCGATACCGTCTTGCGAGCTGGAGAGCGCCGATGGCTCCCCACCGGGCATCGCCTGGACTCTTCGAGTGCGGAAACTAGCGCGATCCCGGGAGGAGGGACAAGGACAAATAACCGATTCATCGATATGTGTGATCTATCAAGTCGATTATCTATGCGTGAATCTACCTGGCGCGAGGAACGCCCCGGCCCGCTCCGGGGGGCCTCGGGGTTCCGGTTCGGTTCGCTCCCGGTTCCGCTTCAGCTTCCGGTTCCGGTTCGCTTCCGGTTCCAGTCGCTTCCGATTCCGAGGGCGGGAGCAGTCGGGCTCGCCTGCACTCGAGCCGCCGGGCTTTCCCGCTCGGACGCGACCTTCGCCGGGGCGCGTGCCCCGGAGCGCGAGGAGCGCTAGAATCGAGCGGCTCAGGGGAGGACACATGGAGACCGACGAGCCGGCCGAGAAGGCATCGCCCGAGGGAGCGCCGAAGGACGCGAGCGCGCCGGACGACGCGGCGCTCGACCTCGCGCGAGGGGACGTGACGGACGACGACCTCGCGACGCTCGAGCAGGCGGTCGATCAGATCGACTTCGCCACGCGCCGCGCGACGCCCGAGCGGCTCGCGCGCCTCCGGGCGATCGCGGGGCGTCTCTCGAGCCTTGCCGATCAGGTCGAGAAGGGCGTGCGCACGCGTGACTCCGACTCGCCGCCGCTCTCCGACGAGGACGCGCGCCGCTACGAGGCGCTCGTCTCGGACGGAGTCACGCTCGCGGAGAAGGGAGACCTCGAGACGGCTCGCACTAAGCTCGAGGCGGCGACCAAGCTCGACCCCGACGAGCCTTACGGTCTCTTCAACCTGGGCGTCCTCTACGGACGTCTCGCGGAGCAGGCGGCGACGAAGGGCGACTTCTACGCCAGCCACGTCCCCGACGAAGTCTTCGCGGAGAAGGCCGTCTTCTGCTACGAGCGGGTGCTCGAGCTCGAGCCCGAGAACGCCCGGGCTCTCACGAACCTCGCAGCGGTCTACGACCTCCGGGGAGAGACGGAGCTCGCGAAGGAAGCTCTCAAGCGGGCCCTCGCGATCGATCCCTCGGAGACGAAGGCGCAGGAGCACCTCGCGGACCTCGAGAGCTCCTCTTGACCTTGCCTCGCGCCTTTTCCTTGGCGCCTTGGCGCCCTGGCGTTTAACTCTTCTCCATGATCCCCGTCCGCAAAGCCGTCGCCGCGATGGAGTCTTACAGGCCGCCGCTCGAGGGGCGCGGGCCTTACCGGCGCCTCGACTTCAACGAGAGCACGCTCGGGCCGCCGCGGGCCGTCCTCGACGCTCTCAGGACCGTGAGCGCGGGCGAGCTCGCGCGCTACCCCGAGTACGCGGAGCTGCGAGCGGACCTCGCGAAGCACCTCGGGCTCTCGGTGGACGAGGTCCTTCCGACGAACGCCTCCGACGAGGGGATCCGCGTCGTCATGGACACGGTCGTGGAGGCGGGCTCGCGGGTCGTCTTGCCCGTCCCGACGTTCGCCATGTTCCGCTTCTACGCCCAGCTCGTGGGAGCCGACCTCCGCGAGGTCCCTTACAGGAAGGACGGCCGCTTCTCCTTCCCGCTCCAGGAGACGCTCGAGGCGATCGACGAGAAGACCCGGCTCGTCGTGCTCGTGAACCCGAACAACCCGACGGGGACGCCGATCCCGCGCGAGGCGATCGAGAAGATCGTCGAGCGAGCCAAGCACGCGTGCGTGCTGATCGACGAGGCCTATCACCCGATCCACCCGGAGACGGCGATCGACCTCCTCCCGCGAGGGAACGTCGTGATCCTGCGCACGTTCTCGAAGGCCTTCGGCCTCGCGGGGTGCCGCGTCGGGATCATCGCGAGCTCGCGCGAGAACGTCTCGGTCCTCGCGAAGGTCGCCTCGCCTTACTCCGTGGCGACGCCCGGCGTGCTGGCCGTGAGAGCGGCGCTCCGAGACCCCGGTTACGTCCGCGCCTTCGTCGATCTCGCTCGCGCCGCGCGCGCCGACCTCGCCTCTCGCCTCGAAGCGCGCGGGATCCCTCACGTCGAGGGAGCGGCGCACTTCCTCCTCGTGGACGCCCGCTCCAAGGAGAGGTGCGCGCGGCTCGTCTCCGAGCTCAAGGAGCGCGGGATCCTCGTTCGGGACCGCTCGTCGGACCAGGGGCTCGCGGGATGGTTCCGCGTCTCGGTGTGCACGCTCGAGGACTCGCTCGCCTTCGACCGCGCCTTCGCGGAAGCGCTCGAGAGGGTGGACGGCTCTCCTCCGCCGCGTGGGCTCGAGCCCTCTCCCGCTCGCGCGCGCACGGCAACCGTGCGCCGCGACACGCGCGAGACGAGGATCGAGGCCCGTCTCTCCCTCGACGGGAGGGGCCTCGGGAACATGGCGGGGCCGATCGCCTTCTTCGACCACCTCCTCGACAGCTTCGCGAAGCACGGCGTCTTCGACCTCTCGCTCGAGGTCGCGGGAGACGTGCACGTCGATCAGCACCACACGATCGAGGACGTGGGGATCGTGCTCGGGGAAGCCTTCCGCGCCGCTCTCGGGAGCGCTTCGGGGATCGCTCGCGCGGGCTCGTTCGCTTTCCCCATGGAGGAGTCGCTCGCGGTCGTCGCCGTCGACATCGCCGGGCGGCCGCAGCTCGTCTACGACGTGAAGTTCGGGCAAGAGAGGGTCGGCGACATGATCGTCGGGCTCCTCTCGGAGTTCTTCCACGGCTTCGCGCGCGGGCTCAAGGCGAACGTCCACGTGAAGATGCCTTACGGCGAGAACGACCACCACAAGGCCGAGGCGATCTTCAAGGCCTTCGCGAAGGCCATGAAGCAGGCGGTCGCGATCGAGGCGCGCGCGGTCGGGAGCGTGCCTTCGACCAAGGGGCTCATGTAGCCGGAGAAGAGAGAACGAAACCATCGAGCGCACCGAACGCGCCGAAAGAACCGTCGGTCCTCGGTGTGTTCGGTGGTTTCGTTACCGAGGCCCCACGCTCCGGTCCTTCGAGGGAGCGGCGCTCGGCCCGTCCTCGCCGACGCCCCAGGCAGCGAGAGACTTCTCGCCGCGAGCGGCGCAGCGACGCTCCTGCTCGATGCGAGACTTCTCGACGGCGTTGAGCGTCGCCTCGATGGCTCCGTCCCAGTCCTTGAGCGCCCGCGCCGTGTCTCCGTGGACGAAGTAAGCGATCCACGCCGCGGCTCGCAGGAGAGGACCGGCGCCGCGCTCCTTCGCCTCGATCCTCGCCTTCGCGATGTCCTCGAAGCGCTTCACGGCGACGGAGAGACGCTCGGTCACGGCTCCGAGGACGGTCTTCTCGTCCTTGGCGACGGCGAGGTCGTCTTTCAGTGGCTTCTGCCTCGCCTCGTCCTTCGTCTCCGCGAGCGACTTCTCGAGCTCGGCGATCCTCGAGGGAAGCTCGCCCGCCTCCCAGGCCGCGTCCATGGCGGCTTCCACGAGGCGCGGGAGGACGAGCTCGCGGCCCGCGTCCTCGGCGCGGACGTAGAGCACGTCGAGGTAGAGGAGCTCGAGCGCGTGGCGCTTCTGGATCCTGTAAGCGGTCGAGAGGTCGGCCGCGACCGTCGCGAAGAGCTGATGATCGGGCTCGGTCGCTCCCGACTTCTCGAGCGCGACGGCCGCTTGCCGCGCGAGGGACCTCTTCTTCTCCCCGCTCGCGCGGTCGGCTTGCTTCAGGAGACACTTCCCGCGGTT
>JACQDU010000474.1 GCA_016200955.1 bacterium | reverse complement strand
GCGGGTCGAGCTCGAGCGCCTTCCTGTGAGACGCGATCGCCGCCTCCTGCTTCCCGCGGCGAGCGTGGACTCGCCCGAGGTTCGTGTGAGCGAGCGCGGACTGGGGGTCGAGGTCGATCGCGCGCACGAGCTCGACCTCGGCCTTCTCGAGGCTCCCGGCCTTGAGGTAGGCGTACGCGAGGTGAAGGTAAGCCCGCGTGTAGAAGGGGTCGATCGCGATCGCTCGCCTGAGCTCCGAGACGGCGGTCGAGACGTCTCCCTTCTCGAACGCGAGGAACCCGCGCGCGAAGAAGCCGGGAGCGAAGCTGCGCGAGGCGCGCGCGACGCGGTCGAGGTCGCGCGAGGCTCGCGCGGCGTCTCCCTGGTCCCAGTAGCAGTTCGCGCGGTTGTTGAGGAGCTCGACGAGGACCTGCTTCTTCGCGAGGTTCCCGAGATAGAGCCCCTGGTCCACGTGGAGGGGCGAGATCCGGTAACGCTCCATGTAGTAGCTGTCGGGTGTGCTCGCTCCCTGGAGCGTCATCTCGAGGTTGATGCGAGTCCCCTTGCCGTCGTCGTAGCGGACGAAGAAGTGGCGCGGGCACGAGACGCCGAAGAGAGGCAGGCCCGCGCGGTCTCCCAGGGCGAGGTAGAGGACGGAGAGCCCGAGGCAGTGCCCGCGCCGCCTCGCGAGGACGCGCGCGAGGTGGAGGTCGTCGAGCCTTCGCTCGGGGTCGACGATCGCTTCGGCGCGGAAGCCCTCGTCGTCGAAGAAGAAGTCGTTCATCACGGCGAGACGCTCCCACGGGTCGGGGCTCGCCTTGGCGAGCCTCTCCTTGAGAGAGCGCGCGAGCTTGCCGATCCGGTCGAGCGAGCGTCCCACGTCGAGCTTGGGCTCGTCCTCGCGCGCGACGAGGAGGGCGCCGCGGGCGATCTCGATGTCGCGCTCGGGTCCGTCCAGGAGACGCTCGAGCGCATCCTCCGGGATCGCCTCCCGGACCTGCTTGGTCGGGCCGCTCGCGAGCTTGACGATCCTCGCCGCGAGCGTCCTCATGCGCGTGGGCCGCGGAGACGCCATGCGGAGGGGACGCTGGATCGACGCCGGCCCCGACGCTCCGCCGTCGACGGGCGGAGCGAGCGACTCGCCTGGAGGAGGGAGCTCGCTCTGCGCCCCGATCGCGGTCTGGAGGAGCCCGCTCAGGCGCGCGAGGTCCTCGCCCGCGTGGAGCGCTCGCACGACCTCGGAGATCGAGAGGCGAGCGAGGCTCTCTCCCGCGGCCTCGGGCTCCGGCTCGAGGAAAGCGCGCGCCGCTTCGCGGAAAGAGTGAGTCCGCAGGTAGCGGCGACGGCGCGGCATCTATGGCACCACCGCATTCGCCTTCGGCGAATGCTGTTACTTCGGCGGGTCGCTCTTCGGTTTGTCGGGGGGAGCGTCGATCCCCTTCTTCGGGAGGAGGATCTTTTCGTAGTCGTACTTCGCTTCTCCCGTGAGGATCACGTCCTTGTGAGAGGACCACCAGGCCTTCCAGCGGAAGGGCTGCGGGGCGACCTCGTGCTCGTTCGTGAGCCACTCGAGCGAGCGCTCGAGGGCGTTCGCCACGCGTGCGTCCTTCTCGGCATCGTAGGCGTCGAGGACGATCTGGATCGCGAACTTGTCTCCCGTGAGGCCGAGAGCGATCGCCGCGTGGAAGCGGAGCCCGAGCGCGCGCGGCCCCTTGTCCTGCTTGAGCGCCTGCGCGAGCGTCGCGCGCGCCTTGTCGCCTCCCACGTCTCCCAGGATCATGATCGAGCGGTAGATGATCCCGTCTTTCCCGTCCTTGGCGGCCATCTCCGTCTCGTAGGCCTTGATGACCTCGTCGACGACCGGCTCGCCCATCGTCGCGAGAGCGGCCCTCGACGACTCGGAGATCTTGAGCCAGTTGTCGGCGAGCCCCGCGATCAGGTCCTTCGTGGTCTGCGTCGCGTGGAGGTCGCCGAGAGCGCGGGCGGCCTCGCCTCGGAGGTCGAGAGAAGCCTTCGTGTCCTTGAAGACCGCGAGGAACGCGTCCTGCGCGGCGGGGTCGTCGATCGGCTTGTTCTTCGCGCGCCCCTCGTCCGCGATCTTCCGCACGATCCGCGCGGCCGCGAGCCGGGCCTCGAGCTTCGCGTCGGGCGAGACGACGCAGCTCACGAGCGGCTTCACGGCGAGGATTCCTCGCTTCGAGAGCTCGCCCTCGGCGACGGCACGGTCCGTGTCTTTCCCGCTCAGGTCCTTCACCAGGTCGTCGACGGACTTGTCGAGGATCCCCCTGAGCCCGTCCCCGCTCGGGTTCGCGAGCGGCGGCTCCGGCGGCTTCTCTTGCGCCAACGCCGCGCCGGGGAACACGAGCGCCACGAAGAGCGCGCTCCCCGTCACGTGTACCAAAGCCCTGCGCTTGCTCACGTTCCCCTCCTGAGACCCGCGACCATAGCAGCGGCGCGCGAGCGCTGTCAAGGCGGGCATTGGCGCCGGGGCCATGGGGTGCCGACCTTACTCAGGAGCCCCCGAGCCAGTCGAGATGTCACCGTTCCTTCCGCGTGCAGGCGTCGTGGACGTCCTTCCATTCCCGGATGCGCCGATTCCAGGCAGCGACCCTGGAGGCCGCGAGGAACTCCACGGGGACGGCAGCGACCTCCGACCAGAGAGCGGCGAGCTCGGCGAACTTCGGGGCGAGCGCGTCGAGCTTGCGCTCCCTCGCGAGCGGCTCGATGTCCTGGAGAAGGACCTCGACGCGCGGCGCGAGCTTCTCCGCGATCGCGGCGTAGTCGGGCGGCGGAGAGGCGGCCAACTTCTCGCCGGGCTTCACCGCGCTCGCGCGGCGCCGGAGCTCGTCGAGCGTCGTGCGGATCTTCGCGGCCCGAGCGTCCGTCGCGACAGCGAGCGCGCGCTCGTCGTCGGCGATGGCGCCGTCGAGGTCGCCCTTGAGCGCCCAGGCGGCACCTCTCTCCGCCCACGCCGCGGCGAGCTTCGGGTCGAGAGCGGTCCCCCGCGAGGCGTCGCGGATGGCCACGTCGAGGTCGCCCTTCACTCGGCGCGCCTCGGCGCAGATCGCCCACGCCGCGGCGTTCTTCGGCTCGAGCTCGATGGCTCTCGCGCCGTCCGCGATCGCGCCCTCGAGGTCCTTCGCATCGAGCTTCGCGCGCGCGACCCGAAGGAGCTCGGACGCGGACGGAAGAGGATCGGGCCGCGGCGCGGGAAGGGTCGTGGTCGGCGTGGGGTCCTTCGGGCTCTCGCCCACCGAGGGCGGGCCCTCCCCGATCCCGAGCACGACGACGGCAAACAGACAGCTCGCCGCCACTCCGAGGACGGCGAACGCGCCGACGATCAACCTCGTCACGGTCGAGAGCGACGCCCGGGATCGCGGCGCTTCCGCTCTCGCCCTCGGCTCGCGAGCGACCGCCGCGCGACGCGACGACGCGCGCGCCTTCGATGCCGACTCGGAGCGCGCGAGCGCCTCGAGCTCGCCGGCGACGACGAGGGCGGTGCTCGGCCGTTCCGCCGGGTCCTTCGCGAGCAAGGTGAGCACGAGCCGCTCTAGCGCTTCCGGGACATCGGGCGCGAGCTCGCGCGGCGAAGGTGGCTGCTGCTGGAGGGTCTTCACGAGCACCTCGATGGGAGTGCCCTCGAACGGCGGTCGTCCCACGGGGGGCGCGAAGATGGGCGCGCCGAGGCTGTAGAGGTCCGCACGGCCGTCGATCCCCTTCTGTCCGTCGGCCTGCTCCGGGGCCATGTAGGCATACGTGCCGAGGATCTGCCCTTCGGAGGTGAGGCTCGTCGTCATCGTGATCCACTTGCCTCGGTCGCGGCGCACGAGACCGAAGTCGGCGAGCTTCGCGCGGCCCTTCTCGTCGAGCAGCACGTTCTCGGGCTTGAGGTCGCGGTGGACGAGACCGCGCTCGTGCAGCGCCGCGAGCGCACCCGCGACCTCCGCACCGCGCTCGCACGCCTCGCGCCACGGGAGCGGTCCCTTCTCCAGGATTCGCCTGTCGAGCGTGCCGCCCGGCACGTGCTCGAAGGCGAGGAACGGCTGCCCTTCGTGCTCGCCGGCCTGGTAGAGAACGGTCACGTGCGGATGGACGATCGACGCCGCCGCGCGAGCCTCGACGCGGAAACGCTTCATGAAGGCATCGTCGCGCGCGTGCTCGGCGAGGATGACCTTGAGGGCGACGAGCCGGCCCGTCGCCTCGTCCTCCGCCTTGTAAACGACTCCCATGCCGCCCCGGCCGAGGACGTGGAGGACGCGGTAGCCGCCGATCCTGTCGCCGGGACCCTGCACGCGGATCTCCAGGGCACTATGGCGTCGTTCGAGGTGCGACGCCAGACGCGGGATCGTGCTGCCTCGAGGGATCCCGCGTCGCCGCTACGTCCGATTCCCGGTTATCGTCTCCTCTCATGGACTCACCCAGAGAGCCGATTCCCGCGCCCGAGCGCCCGAGCAAGCTCAAGCGGCTCGGGAAGGCTTGCCTTCTCATCGTCTTCGTCGTCTTGCTCGTCGTCTCGATCGCGTTCCTCGCCGCGGTCTACCTCACGGAGGGGCCGGATCGGCTTTCGGACGAGGCAACCACGGTGAGCGTCTCGAACGCGCCCGAGGGCCGGATCTTCGTCTCCCCCGCTGTGATCGATGTCACACCGAAAGAACCGGTTTTCATCGCCGGATACGGCGCCAATCGCTTGAGCACAGGCGTCCACGATCCGATCACGGCGCGCGCGATCACGATCATGAACGAACGCGGAACCGCGGTAACGCTCCTGACGCTCGACCTCATTGGCCTGCATCACAGCGACGCTCAGGCACCGATGCTGACCTTGCCGGAGATCGTTCTGGACGGCAAGTCCGTGTCGGTCCTCACGCTCACGTGCGCGACGCACAACCACGAAGGCCCCGATACTCTGGGCCTATGGGGGAAGTCACGTTTCTCCTCTGGAGTCGATCCCAATGTTCTTCGGCGATGTGCGGAGGGGGCTCAGGAGGCCGTCCGCGCCGCCGGGAGGTACGGCGAGCCCTGTCGGGTCATTCTTGCCACGGCTCAGGCTCCCTCGCAGGGAATCTCCCGCAACCGCCGCGACCCGAACCTGATCGACCGGACGGTGACGACTCTCTCGTTCGTCTCCGAGAAGGACAACAAGACGGTGGCGACGATCGTCCACTTCGCGTGCCACCCGGAGACGCTCGGGAGCAAGAACACGCTCCTCTCGGCGGACTTCCCCCATTACCTGAACGACGAGGTCGAGAAGCGGCGCGGAGGCGTGTCGCTCTTCCTGAACGGGGCGCTCGGCGGCATGGTGACGACGGACGAGAAAGAGGAGAGCTTCGCGGAAGCCGAGAGGATCGGGCGAGCGATCGGGACGATCGCGTGCGACTCGCTCGAATCCAAGGACGCGGTGACGCTCGAGACGGCGCCGCTCGCGTGGGTGCAGGAGAAGATCCAGGTCCCGATCCAGAACCGCATGTTCCACGCGGCCGCGCGGCTCGGCGTCGTGAACCGGCCCTGGAAGGACGGCTACGTCGAGAGCGAAGTGGACGCGATCCGGCTCGGGCCGCTCACGTTCGTGACGGCGCCGGGAGAGGTCACGCCGAAGGTCGGATTCCAGCTCACGGACATGATCCCGTCGCGGTTCAAAGGAGTCGTCTCGCTCGCATCGGACGAGCTCGGCTACATCATCGACGAGCAGGACTACGCCGATCCCTCGAAGTTCCACTACGAGCGCACCATGTCGCCGGGGCCGCTCGCGACGACTCTCATCAGGGCGACGGCCAAGGACGCGATCGCGCGAGTCACGTCGGCAAATTGAAACGACGATGCGCTGGGCGAGTGAGTCCTTGCCCTTGCCCGCGCCTTTGCCCTTCCGGGCTCGGGGCAAGGGTAGGGAAGCATCCCCGCCCGTCAAAGACTGGGTCGCTCATTTGACAGGGGCTGACGGAACGTCCATGCTGGCAAGCTCATGGGAATGGTGACCGGGGAGAGGCTCCAGTCAGGCCGCTTCGGGGCATTGCCGAAGCTCGGCTCGCTCGTGATCGAGGACGAGGTCGCTCGAGGGCCCGCGAGCGTCGTCTACGCGGCGCGCCTCGCCGCGAAGCCGGGAGCGACGGCGGAGCTCCAGAGGATCGCGCTCAAGGCTTACGATCCGACGCTGCGCTTTCAGGACGCGCAGGCGCAGTGCTTCGAGCTCGCGATCGACGAGAGGATCGCGCGGACGCGGCGGCGCGACGAGACGGGCGATCTCCCGAAGGACCGGCTCTACAGGGCGACCGATATCGTGAGAGCCGCTCCTGCCTCGCTCGAAGCGCTCGGTTCGCTCAAGGCGACCATCCTTTTCTGGGGCGAGGTCGCTCACGCGCTCGGAGCCGCTCACGCGAGGGGAGCGGCTCACGGCCACTTCCGGCCGGCTCACGCGCTCGTCGTCCGGGACTCGCGGGAGACGAGGCGAACGAACGGCGTCGAGGAGAGCGAGCCGGAGGCGCGGCCTCTCATCGTCGACGCCGGGATCGTCTTGACGCCCAAGGCGGCGAAGATGGCTCCCGAGAGCGCGGCCCTC
>JACQDU010000473.1 GCA_016200955.1 bacterium | reverse complement strand
GCGCGAGCAGTCCGCGAGCGCGACGGGCCGCCGCGCGGCCCAGACGCCGAAGACGAACGGGAGCCTCGTCCTCTCGTGCCACGCTCGAGCGAGGTCCCACGAATGCGCGAACGCTCCTCGCGCGCGGAGCGCGGCGTCTCCGATCAGGAGAGCGGCCGCGCGGGGCTCCGAGCGAGCGCGCGTCCTCGCCTCGGCCGTCGGGAGAGGAACGACGCGCCTCGCCGAGCCTCTCTCCTTGAGCAGGACCTGGAGGAGGAGCGCGCTCGTGCGCGAGGCCTCATCGGCGTAGATCACGTCGACTTCCTCGAGCGGCACGTCGGAGAGCACGAGCACGCTCCCGACGGCCCCGCGCGCCGCGATCCCGAGCCCGCCGAGACGGAACCACGCGCGCTCCGCCGCGAGGGCGACCGGCACGAGAGCGACGTCGACCGCGTCCGCCTCGAGGAGGCCCGCCGCGCACGCGGGCGTTCGCTTGCGCAGGACGACGTCGCTCTCTCCCTCGAGCGCGCTCCAGAGAGGGCGGGCATTCAGGTCCGCGATCACGGCGAGCCGGAGCGGTCGCGCCGCGGGCGGCGCGTCGAGGACGTTCGGGCCGGCGAGGGACGGCGCGGCGGAGGCGCTCATGCGATCTCTCCCGCGAGGGCCCGTTCTTCCCGGGGCTCTCGCACCAATTCGCGGTAGAAGCTGTCCCGCTCGACGGGCGTCCGGCCCGCCTCGCGGATCGTGCGGACGATCTGTTCTTCCGTGAGCCCGATCGGAGTCTCGGCGCCGGCCATGTGGACGATCTTTTCTTCCACGAGCGTGCCGTCGAGGTCGTCCACGCCGAAGCCGAGCGCGACCTGCGCGACCTGGAGGCCGCACATGACCCAGTAAGCTTTCAGGTGAGGGACGTTGTCGAGGAGGAGTCGCGAGACCGCGAGCGTGCGCAGCACGTCCGCTCCCGTCGGGCCGTTCGTGAGCTTGCGCAGGAACGTCTCCTTCGGGTTGAACGGGAGCGGGATGAACGTCTGGAAGCCGCGGGAGCGGTCCTGGCCCTCGCGCACCCGGAGCACGTGATCGACCCGGTGCTCGGGCGTCTCGACGTGGCCGAAGAGCATGGTCGCGTTCGACGGAATGCCGAGCCGGTGAGCCTCGGCGTGGACCTCGAACCAGCGCTCGGCCGGGATCTTCTCCGCGCAGACCTTCTTCCTCACGACGGGGTCGAAGATCTCGGCGCCGCCGCCGGGGATCGCGGTCACGCCCGCTTCCCGCATCGCGACGAGCACGGCTTCGAGCGAGAGAGAGGCGATCCGGGCGAAGTGGTCGATCTCCTCGGCCGTGTAGGCCTTCACGACCGCGCGCGGCGCCGCGCGGCGGACGGCTCTCACGACGTCCAGGTAATAGTCGAAGCTCTTCTTCGGGTGGAGGCCGCCCACGACGTGGACTTCCGTGAGGCCGGGAGAGCGCGCGACGACGCTCGCGACTCTCTCGAAGACGGCCTCGGGAGAGAGCGTGAAGGCCCCGGGCTCGTCGTCCGAGCGGCGCGCGAAGCCGCAGAAGAGGCAGCGCTCGATGCACACGTTCGTCGGGTTCATGTGCATGTTGCGGTTGTAGTACGCCGTGTCTCCGTGGAGCCGGACGCGCACCTCGTCGGCGAGGGCGCCCACTGCGAAGAGGTCCGGGCAGCGGAAGATGGCCTCTCCCTCCTCGCGCGAGAGGCGTTCGCGCGAGCGGACCTTCTCCGCGATCTCGGCGAGGCCCGACCGTTCGTAGAGGCGCGCTCGCGCTCGAGGGGTCGCGAGCTCTCTCGTCGTGTCCGCGAGTCCGATCACAGGGTCTCCTCCGCGGGAGCCTCGCTGCGCGAGCTCGCGAAGCCCCATCGCTCCATGAGGTCGTTCTCGATCCCGAGCCGGTCGAGGAGCCGCGCGACGAGCGTGTCCACGAGCTCGTCGATCGTCGTCGGGCGCGCGTAGAAGGACGGCGAGGCCGGCACCACGAACGCTCCCGCTCGCGCGAGGCGGAGCATGTTCTCGAGGTGGATCTCTGAGAAAGGAGTCTCCCGCGGGACGACGATGAGCGTGCCTCTCTCCTTGATCACGACGTCGGCCGCTCGCGTGAGGAGGTCGTCCGAGATCCCGTGAGCGATCCGCGCGAGGCCGCCCATCGAGGCCGGCACGACGATCATGTGGCGCCACCCGGCGGAGCCCGACGCGAACGGGGCGCCGAAGTCGCGCGGGCCGAAGACGGGGAACGGGAGGTCGCGCGGATCGGTCCCGACCTCCTGCGCCCAGATCCCGCGGGCCGTCTTCGAGAAGACGACGCCGACCTCGATCTCGGGCGCGATCGCCGCGAGATGGTCGAGAAGCCGCTTCGCGTAAGGCGCTCCCGACGCGCCTCCGACCCCGACGACGAGCTTTCGCGGGAAGCTCACGTTCACCTCCACCATTTGCGAGGGAATGCCCCAAGGCATTCCCCCTGAACAATCCATGCGCCTTGGCGTAGGACCGGGTACATCGAGTCGCTTGTGTGCGTCATCACACTGCTTCTCCCACGACGAGCACCGCCGGCCCTCGCGGCCACAGAGGCCGCGAGACGACGACGCGGAAACCGGCCGCTTCGAGCAGGGCCTCGACGCCCGCGAGGTCCCGGAAGGCCTCGATCGAGCGCGCGAGATAGCGATACGCCGCCGGGTCTCCTCCGAGGAGGCCGCCCACGAGCGGCACGAAGAACCGGACGGACACGACGTGCGCCGCCTGCGCGACGGCGCCGGTCGGGTGCACGAACTCGAGGACCGCGAGCCGTGCTCCTCGCCTGAGGACGCGCCGCGCCTCCGAGAGCCCGCGCAGGGGATCGGGGAGGTTCCGCAGGCCGAACGCGACGGCCGCCGCGTCGAAGGCTCCGCTCGCGAACGGCAGCGCGAGCGCGCAGCCCTGGAGCGCGCTCCGGCCCGGGTCGAGCGGCCGCTTCCGCGCGCCGGCCGCGAGCATGTGGCCCGCCCGGTCGAGGGCGACGACCGTCGCTCGCGGCTCGGCGCGCAGGATCGCGTCCGACAGCTCGAGCGTGCCCGCGCAGATGTCGAGCACGCGGAACCCCGGCTCGAGCGCGAGCTCCCCCGCCGCGGCCGCGCGCCAGCGCGCGTCGAGGCCGAGGCTCATGGCGCGGTTCGTGAGGTCGTAGCGGACCGCGAGGCGGTCGAACAGCCGCTCCGCCGTCGCCGCGGGGCGCGTGGAGTGAGATCGGACAGCGAGCCCGCCGGCGCCCACGCTCGTCCCTCCCTCGAGAGCGCGCCCGAGGAGCGGGCGCACTGAAGTTCCTGACTGGTCTGCGAGATCAGGATACACGGTCTTTCCCGACTTTTCCATTTTTATTGAAAACACAGATTAGTCACTGTAAGTTGCAAGAGACGGCCGCGCGAGCAGGCGCGTGTTCCCCGGGGCGAGCTCGGCCGCGACAGGAGGTGCGTGTGGTGGACGCCGGGCGAGCTCGGGCGAACGAGACGACCGCCGCGACGCGGACGCTGCGGCTGGGGCACAGCCCCGACGCCGACGACGCCTTCATGTTCTACGGGCTCGCGAAGGGAGCCGTGCCGACCGGCGGCCTCCGCTTCGAGCATCACATCGAGGACATCCAGGCCCTGAACCGCCGCGCGCTCCAGGGGGAGCTCGAGGTCACGGCCCTCTCCGTGCACGCGCTCGCGTTCGTGGCCGATCGCTACGCTCTCCTCCGCTGCGGCGCGAGCGTGGGAGAAGGCTACGGGCCGCGCGTCGTCGCGCGGCGGCCCGTCGCGCTCGACGACCTCGCGGGGAAGCGGATCGCGGTGCCCGGCGCTCTCACGACGGCGGCGCTCGCGCTGAACCTCCGGCTGCGGCCGTTCGACGCCGTGCTCGCCCGCTTCGACGAGGTCATGGATGCCGTCGTGCGAGGAGAGGTCGACGCGGGCCTCGTGATCCACGAAGGCCAGCTCAACTTCCAGGACCGCGGCCTCCACCTGGTCGAGGACCTGGGCGAATGGTGGGGCGAGCGCACTGGCCTCCCGATGCCGCTCGGCGTGAACGGTGTGCGCCGCGACTTGGGCCAGGACGTGATCCGCGAGGTCGCGCGCGCACTCCGGGCCTCGATCGAGCTCGGCCTGCGAGAGAGGGCGCCCGCGCTCGCCCACGCGGCAGCGTTCGGGCGAGGCGTCGACGCCCAGGTGCTCGACAAGTTCGTCGGCTGGTACGTGAACGAGCGCACGCTCGACCTGGGAGAGGACGGCCTGCGCGCGATCCGCCGCCTCCTCGAGGAAGGCGCCGAGCGCGGCCTCGTCCCGCGCGTGCGGCCCGACCTCCTCGAGGCCGTCGCGTGAGCGTCGCGGCCCCGGCCGCTCGGGCCGCGCGCGCGGCCCCGAGGAGCCTGCGCGAGCAGCTCGAGCTCCTCCGGCGCGAGGGCGAGCTCGTGACGGTCGAGGCCGAGGTGGACGCGTGGCTCGAGATCGCCGAGATCCACCGCCGCGTGATCGCCGCGGGAGGGCCCGCTCTCCTGTTCCGCCGCGTGCGGGGAAAGCCGTGGCCGGTCGTCACGAACCTCTTCGGCACGAGGAAGCGCGTCGAGCTCGCCTTCGGGACGCGGCCCGAGAGCTTCCTGCGCGAGCTCGTCCGGCTCGCGGACCACGCGCTGCCTCCTACTCTCGGGAAGCTCTGGGGCGCCCGCTCGTTCCTGGCGCGGGCGGCGCGCGTCGGGCTCTCTCACCGGAGACGCGGACCCGTGCGCGAGGTCGTCGAGAGGCCGCCCGGGCTCTCGCGCCTCCCGGCGCTCACCTCCTGGAAGGAGGACGGCGGGCCGTTCCTCACGCTGCCGCTCGTCTCGACGAGGAGCCCTTCGAGCGGGAAGCCGAACCTCGGGATCTACCGCTGCCAGATCCACGACGACCGGACGAGCGGGATCCACTGGCAGATCGGGAAAGGCGGAGGCTTCCACCACCACGAGGCCGAAGCTCGCGGGGAGGGCCTCGAGGTCGCCGTCATGCTCGGGGGACCGCCGGCTCTCGTCCTCGCGGCGATCGCTCCCTTGCCCGAGGACGTGCCGGAGCTTCTCCTCGCATCGCTCGTCCTGGGAGAGAGGCTCCCGCTCGTCGCGAGCCCGACGGGATCGATCCCGCTCGCGGCGGAGGCGGAGTTCGCGCTCGTCGGGAGAGTGCCGCCGCGCGTGCGTCGGCCGGAGGGACCGTTCGGCGACCACTACGGCTACTACTCGCTCGCGCACGACTACCCCGTGATCGAGGTGGAAGCGCTCGTGCGCCGGCGCGAGCCGATCTTCCCGGCGACGGTCGTCGGAAAGCCGCGGCAAGAGGACTTCTTCCTGGGAGACCATCTCCAGGAGATGCTCTCGCCGCTCTTCCCTCTCGTCATGCCGAGCGTGCGCGCGCTCTGGAGCTACGGCGAGACGGGCTACCACGCGCTCAGCGCGGCCGTCGTCAAGGACCGCTACGCGCGCGAGGCCATGGTGTCGGCGTTCCGGATCCTGGGAGAAGGGCAGCTCTCGCTGACGAAGTTCCTCCTCGTGACGGACCGCTCGCTCGACCTCCGCGACTTCCCGCGCGTCCTCGAGCACGTCCTCGCCCGCGCGCGGCCCGAGACGGACCTCTACGTCTTCTCGAACCTCTCCATGGACACGCTCGACTACACCGGCCCCGAGGTCAACAAGGGGAGCAAGGGCGTCCTCCTCGGCCTCGGAGAGCCCGTTGGACGACGTTCACCCGCTTCGAGCCGGCCGCCGACATCTCGTCGGCCTCGACGGAGGTCAAGCGCCACCACCTCGTCCACCGTGGCCCGATCGTCATCGACGCGCGCATGAAGCCCTGGTATCCCCGGGAGCTCTTCGCCGATCCCGAGACGGAGAGCCTCGTCTCCCGGCGCTGGCGGGAGTACTTCCCGCGAGGCGGCGTCGAGATGGGGGACGCGGCAGCGGGCCACCTCGATCGCCGAGAGTCCTGAGCGACCGAGACCGCGCGCGCGTGAGGAACGGCCACGCGGGAGAGGAGCTCGAGCGGCGCTCCGACTTCTCTCCGCCGTTCGCCGATCGGGCGCCGGATCGGCGCGCGGCCTGACGGATCTCCGTCGGCGGGCCTCCCGTACAGGAGAACGGCCTGAACCACGAAGACGCGAAGGCACGAAGATGTGAAAACCTCTCGATGTGCGGCCGCGCGAAGAGAGTACGGAGCCTCCCTGTGCGGACAGAGGAGGCAGCAACCGAACGCGCCCGAGCGATGCCCGCGGTCTAGGGAACGCGGGGGCGCATCCCCCGCAGACGTTGCACGACGGGCGTCTCCGCGAGCTTACTGTTCTACTAACAATCCAATTCTTCTCGCGGAGAGAAGAATTCATCTTGGTCGGCCACGTCAAGGCGTGGCATTTGGTTCGGGCGGAAGCCGAGGCCGGTGATCTTCACCGCGGCTCGCTGCCGCTCGCCTGGGCTCGCATCCGGGGGCCTCGGCTCGTTCGGGCAAGAAAAGTGCTGGAGCTCGCCGCTCGTCGGGACGGTAAACTCTCTCTCGTGCTCGACGTCCTCTCATGGAAGGAAAGCTCTTGAGCGCTCGCGCCACGGTCGGGACATGCTTGTTCGCCCTGGCGCTCGGCGGGCTCGCCGTGGCGTTCCTCGTGAGAGACGACTCTCCCTCGAAGGATCCTCGGGGGCGCCGGACGACGAACCGGACGCGAGACAACCGCACGAACGCGAGCAACCCGGGGAGCGCGACCGTGCTCGTTCCGACGCCGGGATCGAGCTCGTCTTCCCCGACCCCGTCGTCTTCCTCACCTTCATCGTCGCCGAGCAACCCGGGAGATCCCGCGCCGAGCACGGCGAACGGGAGCGCGACGCCCCACGAAGCGCGCGTGCGGCCGCCGGCGCGGCCGGGGAGAGGTGGAGGGCCCGTCGTCCTCGTCCTGGGTCCCGACGGTCAACCCGTCGAGGGAGCGGTCGTCGAGGCGAGGACGCAGACGAGACAGCTGACGGCGCGCCCCTCGAACAAGCTGGGCGAGGCGGCGCTCGACCCCGTGGGAGACGAGGGCACGATCGTGGGGACCGCGCGGCACGCTCGCTTCGCGCAGCCGGCGTCGTTCTCGGGGAAGCGCGGCGACGCGCGCATCGTCGCGCGCTTCTCGGTGGGCGCGTGGGGCATCCTCGCGGGCATGATCCACGACATCCACGGGGCGGCGCCGGCGAAGGCGATCCTCGAGGTCGTGGACGAGGACGGCTTCGAGACGGAGGTCTCGAGCGACTCGTTCACGGAGTGGGACGGCGACACGAACCGGACCGGCGTCTTCCGCGTCGCGCTCGCTCCGGGGAAGTACACCGTGAGCTCGAGCGCCGCCGGGTTCGTGCCTTCGGACAAGGCTTACACCACGATCGTCGCCTCGAAGGAGTCGATCGTCGACCTCCTCGTGGAGAAGGGGAGCGACGTCTCCGGGAAGGTCGCGCTCCCGCCGGACCTTCTCTCGTCGAGGGAGCCGATCGTGCTCCGGTTCGAGCTCGAGAGCGTGCGAGGGACCGTCGACAACCCGACCACGTTCTCGCGAGAGATCGACCAGGAGCTGGGAGCCGACGCCTCCTTCAAGCTCGAGGGCATGCGCTGGGGCCAGTGCCGCCTGCGCGTCCGGGACGCGACGCGCGTCGGAGCCTGGGCGATCCTTCGTCTCGAGGAGGGCGTGAACGCGGAGGGAGTCGGCCTCGCGCTCGAGGCGATGTTCACCTCCGTGCGCGGGATCGTGCGCGACGAGGCGGGGAAGGCGATCCCGAGCGCGACGGTCCGCTCGCAGCGCGTCGAGGTGAAGACCGACGCGACGGGCGTGTTCGAGCTGCGCGGGCTCGACACGGGAAACCAGGACGTGACGGCGGAGAAGCCGGGCTTCGAGAGAGGGTTCGTCTCCGTGGGAGTCCGGCCCCCCGGCCAGGCGCCGCCCGATGTCGTCCTCACGCTCTACGCGCGCGGCTCCGCGACGGGGAGGGTGCTCGTGAGAGGCCAGGGCGCGCCCGGCGTGAAGGTCGTCGTGGTGCAGAAGATTCACGGAGGCGGCATGAAGACGTGGGGCCCGGTGCTCACGGGCAAGAACGGCGCGTGGGCGATCCCCGAGCTCGACCGCGGGAGCTACTTCGTCAAGGTCGGAGCCGGCGACCCCTTCGATGACGCCGGCGCTCCCACGTTCGAGGTCCTCCCGGGCGAGAAGACGACCGCGCCCGACGTCGAGATTCGCTGAGAGGAGTGCGATAATCGGCACGGATCCGCGCGATGCGCGGCGCTTTGGCTCTCAGGGAGAGAAACCGTGGCCGAACACCCGATGCAGCTCCGAGACCTCCGTTTCGCGCTCTTCGAGCACCTCGACATCGCGCGAGCGCTCGAAGCGGACAGGGAGCAGCTCGACCTGATCCTCGACGCCGCCGCGAAGTTCTCGCGGGACGTGCTCGCTCCCCTGAACCCGAAGGGAGACGAGGAGGCCGCGGTCGTGCGCCACGACGACGGCCGCGTGACGACCGCTCCCGGATACAAGGACGCCTACGACCGCTACCGCGAGGACGGGTGGCCCACCATGGCCGCTCCGCCCGAGGACGGAGGGCAAGGGCTCCCGCAGGCTCTCATCACGGCGATCGACGAGCTCGGGATC
>JACQDU010000472.1 GCA_016200955.1 bacterium | reverse complement strand
TCCCCCACCCCAACCCTCCCCCGCAAGCGGGGGAGGGCGTTCGCATCCTCGAGAGGGTCGCGTCATGAAAGTCGAGCTTGCCGATCTCGCCGTCGAGACGCGGCACGTTGGCCAGGTTTCGAGAGGAGCTCCCGGAAGCGCGCTCTCGGCGCTCGAGCGTTTCTCCGATCATCCGTCGGCGTTCCTCGCGCTCAACAAGGAGACGAAGCACTTCACCTCGAGCGAGCGCGAGGGGCTGATCGCTTACCGGCCGTGCGGCGGCTGGTTCTTCCAGATCGGCGGCGTCTTCGCGCCCGCGAGCGAGAAGCGAGCGCTCCTCGAGGAGTTCCGCGCGTTCGCGCGCAAGGAACGGAAGCGGATCTGCACGATCCAGCTCCGCGCCGAGGACGTGCCGCTCTACCGCGAGGCGGGATTCCGCGCGAACCAGCTCGGACGCTCCTTCACGGTGGACCTCCGCCGCTTCGAGACGCGCGGGACGAAGTTCATGCAGCTCAGGAACAAGGTCAAGCGAGCGAAGCGAGACGGCGTCTCGGTCGTCGAGCTCGGCCGCGACCGCCCGAAGACTCCCGAGATCGTCTCGCAGCTCGAGGCGCTCACACAGGAGTGGCTGCGGTCGAAGGGGCGCTGGAAGAAGCTCCTCGACTTCATGATCGGGGAGCTCGGAGGAGAGCACGACGCGCTCCGCCGGACGTTCGTCGCGCTCAAGGACGAGCGCGTCGTCGGCTTCATCACCTACGTGCCCGTCTGGGGGCGCCTCGAAGGAGTCATGCACGACCTCTGCCGCCGCGCGCCCGACGCGCCTCCGGGAGTCATGGAGCTCGTGAACGTCACCGCGATCGAGAGGCTCAAGAAAGAAGGCGTCTCTCACCTGAACTTCGGGCTCACGCCGTTCCTCGGCTGCGGGAGCGAGACGGACAGCTTCGAGAACAGGAGCCGGCTCGTCTCCTGGTTCCTCGCGAAGCTCGAGAAGCACGGGAAGCTCGTCTACCCCGCGGCGAGCCAGGCGGCCTACAAGCTCAAATGGGACCCGCACGTGATCGAGCCGGAGTACTTCGCCTTCGAGGGAAGGTTCCGGCTCTCGTGCCTCCTCCGTCTCCTCATCTTGACGCGGTCGATCTGACATGAGCGCCTCCGGCGACGAGAGCCTCTGGCTTCTCCCGCGAGACGAGCCGTGCGCGCCGCTCGAAGGCGCCGCGCGCGCCGAGGTCGCGATCGTGGGAGGAGGCTTTGCCGGTCTCTCGGCCGCGCTCCACCTGAAGGAGGAGAGACCCGAGCTCGATGTGGCGCTCGTCGAGGCGGGGACCGTCGGGTGCGAGGCGAGCGGGAGGAACACGGGCATGCTCGGGCCCGGCGTCTGGGGCCGGATCTCTCTCCTCCGGAAGAAGTTCGGCGACGAGGTCGCGGCGCGCATGTTCCGCGCGAGCGAGGACGCCGTCTCTCGCGTCGTTTCTCTCGTGAGAGAGGAAGACATCGATTGCGAGCTCGAGGAGACCGGCCAGCTCCAGCTCGCGACGACGGAGCGGCAAGCGCGATCGCTCCGGGAAGACGCGCGCGCGTTCGCCTCGCTCGGCTTCGACGTGCCATACCTCGAGAAAGCCCAGGTCGAGCGAGCGATCGCGACCGACTTCTACGCGGGAGGCCTCCGCTTCGAGAGAGCCGGCCTCCTCGATCCGGCGCGGCTGTGCCGCGAGCTCAAGCGCCGCCTCCTCGAGCGCGGCGTGCGCGTCCACGAGAGGACGCGCGTGCGGGCGATCTCTCCGGGAAAGCCGGCCCGCGTCGAGCTCGAGAACGGCGCTCTCGTGGCCGATCAGGTCGTCGTCGCCACGAACGCTCTCACGCCTCGCCTCGGCTTGCTGCGAGGGCGCGTGGTCCCGCTCCACACGCACGTGATCTCGACGGAGCCGCTCTCGCACGAGAGACGCGCGGCGCTCGGCTGGGAGGGGCGCGAGGGGATCGTGGACGCGAGGAACTTCTTCAACTACTACCGGCTCACCCGCGACGACCGGATTCTCTTCGGAGGAGGAAGGCCGCTCTACCGGGCCTCGCGCGACGACGTCGCGGCGGGCGCGAGCGTCGCTTCTCGGGAGAAGACCTGGGAGGAGCTGGCGCGGGAGCTCGTCTCGATCTTCCCCGCTCTCGAAGGCCTTCGCATCGAGCGCCGCTGGTCGGGCGCCATGGGCTTCACGCTCGATCGACTTCCGGTCGTGGGAGAGCTCGAGGAGGCGAGAGGCGTCCTCTACGCGGGAGCGTGGTGCGGGCACGGAGTCGCTCTCGCGACGGCGAGCGGTGCCGCGATCGCCGACCTCGCCCTTCGCCGCGCGAGCGCGCGCACGACGCTCCCGTGGATCCGCGGGAGCGCGCCGTGGCTGCCTCCCGATCCTCTCCGCGCGATCGGGCTCGGAGCGTATCTCGGCGCGCTCTCGCTGAGAGACGGCATCGATCCGGTCGGCGAACGGAAGAAACCAGACGCGAAGACGCGAAGACGCGAAGGGGTCGACTTCGCGCCTTCGCGCCTTCGCGTCTCGAATCCATCCATGTCGAAAGGGGTCAAGACATGAAACACATCTTCCCGATCGCGTCGTGGATCCATGCCTATCGCGACGCTCTCAACGCGAGCGAGGAGTATCGCGACGCGGCGAGCACGTGGCACGCGGGAG
>JACQDU010000463.1 GCA_016200955.1 bacterium | reverse complement strand
GGGCCTCGCGCTGCTTCACGAGCTCGGACTTCTCCGGGTCGATCTCGGTGAGCACCTGGAGGATCGCGGCGCGGCGCGCCTCGGTTCCCTTCTTCTTCCCGTGCGCCTCGAGCGCCCGCTCGAGCTCCTTCCGTGCCTCGTCGATCCGGTCCTGGCGGCGCAGGAGGAGGCCCGAGAGCTCGATGACGCGCGGGTCCTCGGGCGCGAGCTCCCGCAGGTTCTTCACGACGCGCGCGACCACCGGCAGGTCGGTCTCTCGCTGCATGTAGTCCTTGAACTGGAAGCCCACGTCGAGCGCCTGGCTCACGTCGCTCTTCCTCAGGTGAGCGTAGAAGAGCCGGTCGAGGACCTCGGTGTCGCGCTCGTCGATCTCCTTCGCTTCCTGGTAGAGCGCGATCGCCTGGTCGATCTCGCCCGAGGCGAGGTACTGCGCCGCGAGGTACTTCGCCTCCCTGAGGGCGAAGGCGGGACGCGCGGACTTCCTCAGGAACTCGATGTAGCGCTTGACGAGGGCGGCATCGACCTTCTCCTTCGACATGAGGGCGCGCAGGAACTTCGCGGTCGCGGCCGCGTCGGCCCGCTCGAGCGCATCCTTGGCCAGGTTCAGGCACATGTGCGCGTCGAGCGGCCGGATGAGGTCGTTCTGCTTGAGCACGTGGAGGTAGAGGAAGGCCGTGCCGCGCGAGGCGCCTTCCTCCTGGACCCTCGCGAGGATGTCTCGGATCGTCCGCGTGCCGTCGACGATCTCGTAGACCTCGCGCCGCGCGTCGGGCGAGAGGGCGACGCCGTCGAACTTGTAGTCCTCGATCTTCGGGCCCATCGTGCCCACGCGGTTCCGGTAGATCTCGTCGAGGGAGCCGAGCTCTTTCCTGATGTTCTGGCAGTCGTCCACGCGCCGCATGGCCTCGAGCATGAGGCTCGACGTGTTGAGCGCGATCCGCTCGAGCTTCTCGTCGGGAGAGAACAACGACTCGGGAGAGAGCCCGAAGATGAACTCGAAGCGCCCGCGGTCGAGGAGGAAGATGTCGAGGAACTCCTCCTCGAACTTCTGCCGGATCACGCCGTCCACGTCGCCCGGGTTCACGTGCCCGAGCGCCACGAGCGCGTCTCCCAGGCGCTGGCTCGTGCGCTTCTGGAGCGCGAGCCCCTGGTCGAGCTTGGCCTGGTCGATCTTCCCCGCCCGGAGGAGGAGCTCGCCGATCCTCACGGGCTCGGACTTGACCGTGCGGATGAGGATGATCTCGCCCTCGCTCAGGTAGAAGAACTTCGAGATCCCCTCGTCGGTCTCGATCCTGAGCGTGCCCTTGTGGCGGTTGAGCGAGAGGGCCTGGATGATCTCTCCCAGGCCCATCTCCTCGATCATGCCCTGAAGACTCAAACCGCCCCCTTCTCGTTTTGGGGCTTCACTTTCGTAGGGAAGGGATCCGAAATCAAGGTAGCCGAGCGAAGCGAGGCGCCCGAACGGCCTCGACCTCCCACGGGGGAGCGCGCGCGCGGCGCGGCGCTTCGCTTTGCGCCGCGGAAGCACGCGGGGGGCGCGTGAGCCCCCCAGCCGGTGAAAAGATCACGGGCCGCGGGGCCCGGCTCACGGTGGGCCTTGGAATACGACCGCGACGCCGTGCTGTGCCAGCTCCTGATCCGCAGGCGAGCGGTCCCCGTGGCCGGCCTCGCCGAGTGCGCGGCGCTCCAGCGCGCCGCGAAGGCCCAGGGCGACCGCCCTCCGCTCCTGGAAGCGCTCCTCCTCGAGCGCGGGCTCGTGGACGAGCGCGCCCTCGAGCGTCTCGTGCGCGAGGCGCAGGAGGCGCAGAGGACCCCTCCAAGGAAGCGGCGGCGGTCGTCGTCCTCCGGAAGGAACGGGGGCGGCTCTCCTCGCCGCGAGCGCGACGGCGTCTCCGCGGGAGACACGCTCGGCCCCTACACCGTTCTCGAGCGGATCGCCGAGGGCGGCATGGGAGCCGTCTTCAAGGGAGAAGACAGGCTCTCGGGCTCTCCCGTCGCGCTCAAGGTCCTCGCGGGCGAGCGCGCGCGGCGCGACCCCGACGCGGCGCGCTTCCTGAGAGAAGCCCGGCTCGCGTGCGTCCTCAAGCACGAGGGGATCGTGCGGGGCCTCGGCTTCGGGACCGACCGGGGCCTCCGCTACTTCGCCATGGAGCTCGTCCCGGGAGAGAGCCTGAGGCGGCGCCTCAGGCGCGGCCCTCTCTCGGAGCGCGAGGCGGCGGCGGTCGGCCGCGAGGCCGCGCGCGCCCTCGCTTACGCGCACGCGAGGGGAGTCGTCCACCGCGACGTGAAGCCCGACAACATCCTGATCGGCGAGGGAGGCGACCTCGCGGAGCCGGCTCCCGGCCGGGTCAAGGTCTGCGACCTCGGCCTCGCGCGCGAGGCGGGCGTGGACGCGACCGTCACCACGTCGGGCGCCTCGATCGGGACGCCGCGCTACATGTCGCCCGAGCAGGCCCGCGGCGAGAAGGACGTGGACGTGCGCTCCGACGTCTACTCGCTCGGCGTGACCCTGTTCCACGCGCTCACGGGGAGCCCGCCGTTTCCCGAGGAGAGCGGGATCGTCGTCATGAGCCGCCACCTGTTCGACGCGGTGCCCGACGTCCGAGCTCTCAGGCCCGCCGTCTCTCCCGCGCTGGCGGAGGTGGTGTCGAAGATGACGCGACGGCGGCGAGAGGACCGCTGGGCTTCCATGGAAGAAGTGGCCCGGGCGCTCTCCCTCGCGAGCTCGGCCTGAAGCAGCTCAGGCGGGGCGAGGCAACCGGTCGCGCAGCTCCTCCCGGAGATTGCGATATCCCTTCGCCACGTCTCCCTGGAAGGAGAAGCAGGAGACGAGCGTCCCGCGGAAGGGCGCGGCCTCGTTGCTCCGCTTCGCCGCGTCCGTCACGAGAGCTTCCTCCCGGGAGAGGAGCTCGACCATGAGCCATCGCGGCACGTAGGCCGCGTGGGCCGGATAGACATAGCGGAAGAAGACGAGGTGCCAGAGGAGGAGCTCCCAGTGCTCTCCCATGCGCCCGAGGAGGTAGGTCCAGTCGAGCTTCCCCTCGAGCCCGTGGATCATGTGCGCGATGTCCGCGCCGTCGAAGCGGTGGCGCTCGCAGATGAAGGCCTTGAAGAACACGAGGTCCTCGGCCGAGGCGAGGCGCGTCCGCACGCCGAAGACGCGCCCGGGCCGCGAGTGTGCGAGCCATTGCTCGTCCACGGGCGCGATGTGGTTGCCTGCGGCGAAGATCAGGTCGATGTAGATCGAGCCCCTCCAGGCCTTCGCGAGCCACCAGGGGTCCGGGAGCTCCGTCCTGAAGCCCGTGGCGTCGAGCGAGCGCCGGGCGGCGCCCACGTACTTCGCTTCCAGGAAGATGTCGAGGTCCTTCGTGTTCCGGTAGCGGCCGGTGTACTTCGCCATCGCGTGCGCGCCGGAGACCACGAAGGGGACGCCCGCGCGCTCGAGCGCCCGGAGCGCCTGCGCGTAGGCGCGGGCCTCCGCCTCCGGCACCTCGAAGGGGGCGGCGTGCATGGCTTCGGGGTCGATCCGCTCTTCGGCCAAGGATTCCTCGGGCGCGCGCTTTCAGGTCCCCTCCCAGGGAACGAACGGAGAGGAACCCGGGCGCAAGCCGTGGTCCAGAGCGCGCCCGGGGCCGGGCGCTCGAGACGGAACGTTCCGTGCCGCGCTCTCGTCACGACTTCGTTCATCTCGCGCCATCCGCGCGAGGGATCGTGAAGAAGAATGTCGTCCCCTCGCCGACCTTCGACTCGAGCCAGATTCGGCCGCCATGGCGCTCGACGATCTTCTTCACGATCGCGAGGCCGATCCCGGTTCCGGGATAGTCGTCCCTTCCGTGGAGCCGCTGGAAGATCACGAAGACGCGCTCGGCGTGCTCCATGTCGATTCCGATCCCGTTGTCGGCGACCGCAACGAGCCAGGCTCCGTCCCTGGGCTGCGCCGAGACGTGCACGCGAGGCGCTCGGTCCTTGCTGCAGAACTTGATCGCGTTCCCGATCAGGTTCTGGAGGACCTGCAGGAGCTGCGAGACGTCGCCGTCGACCACCGGGAGGTCGCCGCGCGTGACGCTCCCGTGCGCTTCTCCGATCGAGGCATTGAGGTTCGCGACCGCGCGCTCGAACGCCTCGTTCAGGTCCACGGCCTGCGGCTGCCAGACGTTCCCGACGCGCGCGTAGGCGAGGAGGTCTTCGATGAGCGCGCTCATGCGGTCGGCGCCGTCGACGATGAACTCGATGAACTCGTCCGCCTGAGCGTCGAGCTTCCCCTTGTAGCGACGCGTGAGGAGCTGCGTGTAGCTCGCGATCATCCGGAGCGGCTCCTTCAGGTCGTGCGAGGCGACGTAGGCGAATTGCTG
>JACQDU010000462.1 GCA_016200955.1 bacterium | reverse complement strand
GCCTCGAGCGCATCGAGGCCGCGTCCGATCGTCTCGTCGGCCGACGAGGAGCCCTTCTCGAAGGCCTTCCTGGACCGCTCGGCCTCGCTCGCCGCGGTCTCGCGCCCGGAGCGCAGGCGCGCTCTCCGTTCCCACCCGAGGAAGCCGCCGCTCCCGGCGATCGAGACGAGGACGGCGAGCGCCCCGGCGGCGGGGAGCCGGTTTCGCTTGACCCAGCGGCGTCCTCGCTCGAAGCGGCCGATCGGTCTCGCGAGGATCGGTTGCCCTGCAAGGTACCGCTCGAGGTCCTGGGCGAGCGCCTCCGCGCTCCCGTACCGCCGCCTCTTCTCCTTCTCGAGGCACTTCTGCGCGATCGTCTCGAGGTCGCCCTTCGCGCGCGGGTTCAGCTCGCCCGGAGCGATCGGGTCCTTCGTGAGCACCGCGGCGACGACGTTGTAGGCGGTCGCTCCCTCGAAAGGCGGCCTATCCGTGAGGATGTAGTAGAGCGTGGCTCCGAGGGAGTAGACGTCGCTCCGCGCGTCGATCTCCTCGCGCGCTCCTCCGGCTTGCTCCGGCGGCATGAAAGCCGGCGTGCCGAGCGTCGTCCCGGTCTTCGTGAGCCTCGTGCCGTCGACTTGCCGCGCGAGACCGAAGTCGAGGAGCCGGGGCGCACCCGTCCCGTCCTCGATGATGACGTTCTGGGGCTTCAGGTCGCGGTGGATGACGCCCTGCTCGTGGGCGTACTGGACCGCGAGGCAGCCGCGGTGGAGGGCCTCGAGCGCCTTCGTGAGAGGGAGCCGCCGCTCGGCGAGCGTCTTGCCCACGACGAGCTCCATCGAGAGGTACAGCTTCCCGTCGACGTCGCCCGTGTCGAAGATCTTGACGATCGCCGGGTGCGAGAGGCGCGCGGCGGTCTCGGCCTCCTTCCGGAAGCGCCTCGGGTCCGCGCCGTCGTCGTGGATCCGCTTGAGCGCGACGACCCTCCTCAGGCGCTCGTCGAAGGCGCGGTGAACGACGCCCATGCCTCCTCTCCCGATCTCCGAGAGGAGGAGGAAGGAGCCGAACCGCCTCGACGAGTCCGAGCGGGCCTGCGCCACCTCGAGCGCGAGCGCGTCCGTTCCACCGATACGGTCGCTCGAAGACGATCGCCGCGCGTCGGCGCCGGACGCGTGGCTCGAGGCGAGCGCCGCCGCGACGGCGGCCCCGCAGGAGGGGCAGCGTGCCGCCTTTCCGGGTTCTCCCTGCGAGAAGGGGATCGCGAGTCCACAGCTCGAGCACGCGAAGGAGGTCGCCACGGCGGAACCTCGACGCCTTCTTTCTGGCGCTCGCGCGGGGCCCGCGCCACCCGGGAGCGCCTTAAGCGCTGGCCCGGGCCTCTCGCGGGGAGCTAACATGGTCCCCATGCGCCCGGCTCGAGACCAGGATCTGGTCGCGGGAGTTCTCGCTCTCGCCTACGGCTATGCCGGGCTCGGAGGCCTCCGCGACGGGTTCGCGGAGCTCGAAGGGAACGGCTCGGACCCCGACTGCGACCTCGTCGAGGCGCTCCGGCGGAAGGCCGAGCTCTCGCCCTTCCGCGCCCAGAAGCTCCGGCGCGCCTCGCGGCTCGCGCTCGTCCTCAAGGACGACGCGATCTACGGCATGATCGCTCTCAGGAACCGGCTCCTCGGGACGTCCATGCTGAACGCCTGCATGGAGGAGTCGCGCCGTACGGGCTTCCAGCGCACCCTCCCCGAGCTTCTCCTCGAGAAGGGCTTCGTCACCGAGGCGATCGACAAGGCGATCCGCGAGCGGCGCGACGCCGCGCTCGAGTCGCTCTCGCGCACCGAGGACGACCTCCTCCGCGCGGTCGACTTCGCGAACGACGACCCCGCGACCACGGAGCGAAAGCTCGCGGTGCTCATGGGAGAGATCGCGTCCAAGCTCAGCTTCCTCTCGAAGGACGAGCTCGAGACGTGCCTCAAGATCGAGGAGCGCGTCCAGAACGGGCTCCCCGCCGAGGAGGTGGCCGCCGAGGCGGAGGAGGCGGTCCAGGCGACCGCCGAGGGCACGACCGAGCTCGACGCGACTCCGCTCGAGGCCGAGACGAAGGCGCAGATCGCGGCCTCCGCCGGCGCGACCGAGGACGAACCGATCAAGGGCTACGAGCTCATGGAGCGCCTCGGGACCGGCGCCATGGGCGCGGTCCTCAAGGCCCGGAAGAAGGACACGGGCGAGGTCGTCGCGCTCAAGATCCTGAAGCCCGACCTCGCGAAGGACATGGAGTTCGTCCAGCGCTTCAACCGCGAGGCGCTCGCGGTGCAGGCGCTCAACCACCCGAACATCATCCGCGCCGTCCAGGTCGGCCGCTCGGGCGAGTACCACTTCTTCGCCATGGAGTACGTGGACGGGGAGACGGCGTCCAAGATCATCAAGGTGAGGGGCAAGATCGGCGAGCGCCTCGCGCTCTCGGTCGTCCGCCAGGTCGCCTCCGCGCTCGAGCACGCGTGGAAGCACAAGATCATCCACCGCGACATCAAGCCCGACAACATCATGATCACGCGCACGGGCGAGGCGAAGCTCACGGACCTCGGCCTCGCGCGCACCGTGCACCAGCAGTCGACGCTCACGATCACGGGCGTCGTCATGGGCTCGCCGGCTTACATCTCCCCCGAGCAGGCGACGGGGGAGAAGAACCTCGACACGCGCTCGGACATCTACGCGCTCGGCGCCTCGCTCTACCACATGCTCGCGGGGGTCGTGCCGTACGACGGCGACTCTCCTCTGCAAGTGATGCTGCGGCACATGAACGACCCGCTCCCCGACGTGAGGCAGAAAGAGCCCGGGATCTCGGAGGCCACGAGGCGCATCATCTTCAAGATGATGGCGAAGCGCCCCGAGAGCCGCTTCCAGTCGCCGCGCGACGTGCACGACGCGATCGTCCAGGTCGAGCGCGCGCTCCAGGGAGGGCCGGCTCCCTCGCTCGCGAGCTCGGACTCCGCGCAGGCGAAGCGCCCCGCGGCGGCCGCGCCGCCCGCGAAGAAGACGGCGCCCTCCCGGCCCTCGAGCGACGAGTCGAGGGATCTGAAGAAGTCGTCGTCCGACGTGAGGTCGAAGGCGCCCGAGCCGAAGAAGCCCGCGCCCGACGTGAAGAAGGCGCTCGGCCTCAGGCTGCGGAAGAAGCGGCGCTGAGAGCAGGCTGCCGCCTCGGCGGGCTTCAGCGCCCCTCGAGGATCGCCGCGACGCGCGGAGCGAGCGCCTCGCCGTAAGCTCTCGTTCCGGATCGCCCGTAGTGAGGATCGAGGCGTCCGTCGCGCCTCGGAGCGAGGTAAGAGCGCGGGTCTTCCGGGAAGCCCGCGCTCGGGTCGAGGCACTCGACGCGCGCGGCGCGACACGCTCGCGCGAGGCGCTCGCGCGGGTCGTGGTCCGGGTGAGCGGGCACCGTGAGCCACGGATACCAGCCGGTCGTCGAGGTCGTGAAGCGAGTCACGAGGAGGCGAGCACCGCGAGCGGAGCAGCACGCCGAGAGCTCCGAGAGGAGCCGCTCGAGCGCGACCTGGGCTCCCTCCTCCTCGGCTCTCCTGAACGACTCGGGCGTCGGGCTCGGGCGAGCCGCGAGCGGCGGGAGTCAACGACCAGCGCATGCTTCTGCCCCGGGTGGAGCTGCAGCACGTAGCGCGGCACGCGGTTGCCGTTGGGGCGGTCGCGCAGCGCGCGCAGCCTGAGCAAGGCTTCGGCGCGCAGGGCCTCCACCTTTTCGCGCGGCACGGTCTTGGGCACGTTGCCGAAAGTCTCGAGCGGGCGCGCGCGCGCCAGCAGCAGGTCGCCGCGGATCAGGTGCGCGAG